>RFSU01000236.1 GCA_009923795.1 Sphingomonadaceae bacterium | reverse complement strand
TATAAGAGACAGGGCCTGATCCACGCCTTTCAGTTCCGCCAGAACAGCGCGGCTATTATCGGGAAGGGCGGCCATGGCGCGCATACGCACCACCTCAGACACGCAGCCGAGCCGGTCAATCGCCTGCCGTTCTTCCGGAGCAGCGGTACGTTGCGCCAGTTCAAACTGAACATCGCCGCCCAAAAGCAGCTGCCCACGATCTGCCAATCCGCCCAGAATGGCACTGGATAAGCTACCAATGCCCGCCAGCGCCGCCACCCCCAGAAACAGGCAGATGGCAAGCAGGCGCAAGCCCGCGCGCGACCCGCGCAAATCCCGAAGGGCAAGGCGCCAGATACGGCTCACTTGGTTTTAGCGATCCAGGCCTTGACCTGTTCCTCAAGCATGTCGAGCGGAACCGCCCCGTCTTTCAGAACGACATCATGAAAGGCGGGATATTCAAATTTCGGCCCCAAGTCTTTCTGGGCCTGATCGCGCAATTCGCTGATCTTCAGGCGGCCGACCATATAGGCCGTCGCTTGACCCGGATAAACAACATAGCGCTCAATGGCTTTGACGATGCCGCCGGGTGCATCGGCCGAATTGTCCTCAACATATTGGATCGCCTGTTCACGCGTCCATTTTTTGTGATGCAGGCCGCTGTCAACAACCAGTCGGATGGCGCGGTGCAGCTCCAACTGAAGTCGGCCAAAATCCCGATAGGGGTCGGGGTAAAGCCCCATGTCCTTGGCGAGCTTTTCGGAATAGAGGCCCCAGCCCTCGGTATAGGCGGTAAAGCCTCCAAAGCGGCGGAAGGGCGGCACATTGGTCAGTTCGGTCTGGATGGTGCGCTGCAGGTGATGGCCCGGCAGACCTTCATGATAGAAAAGAGCATCTACCTCGACGAGCGGCATATCCGCCATGTCATACAGGTTCGCATAATAGGTGCCGGGGCGTGATCCATCCGGCGACGGGCCTTGGTAAAAGGCTTTGCCCGCCGATTTTTCGCGGAATGTCTCGACCCGTTTCACAACCAACGGGGCCTTGGGCAAGATGCCGAAATATTGCGGCAAGAGAGCTGTGACCTGCTGCTTTGCCTTTTCGGTTTCCGACAGATAAAGCGCGCGCCCCTCTTCCGTATTGGGGGCGTAAAAACGCTTATCGGTGCGGATGAAGTCAAAAAACGCCTGCAGGCTGCCCTGAAATCCAGTCTTCGCCATGATCTCGCGCATTTCGCCATGGATGCGCGCGACTTGGGCCAGGCCCAGCGCATGGATTTGATCGCCATTTAGATCGGTCGTGGTGTAGTTTTCGAGCAGTTGCACATAATAACCAGCCCCATCTTTGAACCGCCACACGCCGTCATCGGTTCCTGCCATCGCCTGCTGGCGCTCCATTTCTGCGACCAGTTCGGCATAGGCAGGCTTTACAGATGTCAGTAGCGCGTCCGTCGCTTGTTGCAGCAGCGCGGCCTTGTCCGCATCGGTCAGACCCAGCTTTTCAATCTTTCCCTTGATGTCGGCATAAAGCGGCGCTTCGACATTGGTCTTGGTGAAGGGGAAGCCGGCAACTACATTTTTCGCGTCGTTAATGACATAGGGGTAAACCCATTTGGGCGGCATAATGCCCTTGTCCGCCCGTGCTTTCGACTGAGCAATGGCCTGACCTAGGCCCGGGCCCATGCCCTGAAGGCGGCTGATATAGGCCTGCGCATCCGCGGTGGAGGTGACGCGGTGGATGTTGATCAGAAAGGCGGGCAGCTGGCTTTGCGCGCCATTCATCTGGTCAAACACATAGCCATAATCCCGATAGCGATAGGAATCGGCGGAACGCGCGACCTTTTTCTCAAACAGGCGATAGGACAACAGACTATCGGGGCTCAGCTTGGCCGGGTCGAAGCGGCGGCGCATCTCGGCAAGGGCCGCCTGATCGGCCTTCAGATCTTCTGCTTCCGCTGCATCGCTGAAATCATCCCATTTGCCATAATCGGCATCGACAATGCCCCGGTAGGATTTGGCAAGCGGGGAGCGCGCAAGTTCTGCGGCGTCATAATCGGCAAAAAATTTGGCGAGGGCTGCATCTTGCGCGTCTGCCGTTGCAGGCATTTGCGCCGGAGCGGTCACCGGCGCAGGCGCGGCCAAAAGAGGTGCAGCCGTCGCGGCCGACAGCATAAGGGCAAGGATGGAATGGCGCACAAAGACTCTCCTGTTTTTTGGCTTTTTTTTGGCCTGTTATCTGCTTAATTGGCCCGTATCTGACACAATCTGGCCATCGCGCATGTCAATCACGCGCGCGCACCGGGCGGCCAAAGCGGCGTCATGGGTGATGACGAACAGCGAGGCCCCGCTGTCTTTTTGGCGAGCAAAGAGCAAATCCATGATCTGCGTGCCGGTGGTGACATCCAAATTGCCCGTCGGTTCATCGGCAAAGAGCAGCATCGGTTGCGGCGCAAGGGCGCGCGCAATCGCCACACGCTGTTGCTCTCCGCCAGAAAGTTGGACGGGATAATGGCCTGTGCGCGCGGCCAAGCCCACCCGCTCCAATTCTGCCCGGGCGCGCCCAAATGGGTCGTCCAGCCCGGCCAACTCCATTGGAACCGCTACATTTTCCAGCGCGGTCATCGTCGGCAGCAGGTGAAAAGCCTGCAAGATGATCCCAATC
>RFSU01000235.1 GCA_009923795.1 Sphingomonadaceae bacterium | reverse complement strand
TCTGGCGGACTAAGCCACCAGATCTTCGGCCGAAAGGTCATAGAGTCCTTCGGCCCCCGCCGTCACTGAGCCCGCCAGACCCAGCGCTTCGCCCACCAAATGGGTCAGATAATAGCGCGCCGTCACCTGCTTTTGCTTGAGGAACGCAGGATCGCCCTCCCCCTTGGACAGCAGATCGGTTGCAATGCGGGCCTGCCGCTCCATCAGCCAACCACAGGTCATGACGGACACCATGGTGAGATAGGGATAGCTGGCGGCCAGTCGATCATCGACATCCACCTCCAGCAAATGGGCGGTCAATTTTTCGACAAGATCGGTCAGCGCAATGAGCCGTGCATCCTCTGCCTCGGCCCGCACATCAGCGATGAGGCCTGCCATGCCAGCGCCGCCATCGCCTGTCAGCTTGCGCCCAACCAGATCGGCCGCCTGAATGCCATTTGTGCCTTCATAGATCGGCGCAATCCGGGCATCGCGATAATGCTGGGCTGCCCCCGTTTCCTCCACAAAGCCCATGCCGCCGTGGATCTGGATACCAATGCTCGCCACTTCGCAGCCAATATCGGTGCCATAGGCCTTGGCAAGCGGTGTCAGTAGGTCGACGCGCGTGCGCGCCCCCTCTTCGCCCAGCCGGGCGCGATCGACATTGCTCGCAGCCAGATAGAGCAAGGCCCGCGCGCCCTGTGTCAGCGCCTTCATGCGCAACAACATCCGGCGAACATCGGGGTGCTCAATGATTGGAACCGGGTTACCGCCACTATTGGGACGCGCGGATTGAACGCGATCCCGCGCATAGCCCAGCGCCTGCTGCGTGGCCCGTTCCGCAATCTGGACACCCTGAAGGCCCACGTTGAGACGGGCATTGTTCATCATCGTGAACATGGCCCGCATACCGCCCATTTCCGGGCCGATCAGCCAGCCATGACAGTCATCATGATCGCCATAAGACATGACGCAGGTGGGGGAACTGTGGATCCCCAGCTTATGCTCGATCGAGACGCAGCGCACATCATTGCGCGTGCCATCTGGACGAATTTTGGGCACAAGAAACAGCGAAATCCCTTTGGTCCCCGGAGGTGCGCCGGGCGTCCGTGCGAGCACAAGGTGCACAATATTCTCGGCCAAATCATGCTCCCCAAAGGTGATGTAGATTTTCGTGCCTTTGATCCGATAGCTGCCATCGGCGGCTGGCTCTGCCATGCTCCGCAGTGCCCCGACATCGGATCCCGCCTGAGGCTCGGTCAGGTTCATCGTGCCAGACCATTCGCCGGTGATCAGCTTGGGCAGATACATAGCCTGTTGTTCCGGGCTGCCATGGGCGGCAATGGCCTCAATCGCGCCGGATGTGAGGATCGGGCAAAGGCCAAAACCCATATTTGCGCTGCCCAAATCTTCGAGCACCACGAACCCAAGGGCAAAGGGAAGCCCCTGCCCGCCAAATTCCGGCGGGCAATCAATTGTGCCCCAACCACCTTCAACATAGGCCTTATAGGCCTGTTTAAAGCCCGGTGGCATGGTTACGCTGCCATCCGACCATTTGGGGTTGGACGTATCCCCCACCCGATTGGTCGGCGCCCACTCGCCTGCTGCCAGCGCGCCTGCGCCGTCGAGGATGGCATCCACCATATCGGACGACGCGGCCTCAAACGCTGGATGCGCGGCCAGTTCATCAATGTTCGTGACATGATCCAGCACGAAACGCTGTTCGGCAATGGGCGGGGTATAGCTCATGCAGTCCTCTTGCGGTTGCAACCTGTGTTCATGCGCTATAGCGATGCCGGTGATGGACACAAACCCCGCCTTTCGGACAGAAACGCGCGCCTACGGAAAGGCGGCAATTGCCGACGCCGCACGCCTCATCCAGGAGGGGCATTGCCTGGCTGTGGCCACAGAAACCGTCTACGGACTCGCCGCAGACGCAACCAATGGCGATGCAGTCGCCCGCATCTACGCGGCAAAGGGTCGACCCAGCTTCAACCCGCTCATCGTTCATGTGGCCGATTTGGAGGCCGCCGAACAGATTGCCCTGTTTAGCGAAACTGCCCGCGCGCTTGCTGAGGCCTATTGGCCCGGCGCTCTGACGCTTGTCCTGCCTTTGCGTCCGAACAGCGGGATTGCCAGCCTTGTCACAGCCGGGCTTTCAACTGTTGCAATCCGATGCCCGGCCCATCCGGCCATACAAGATCTTTTGCGCGAGAGCGGTCGTCCCCTGGCCGCACCCAGCGCCAATGCCAGCGGCAGCATCAGCCCGACAAAGGCAGACCATGTCGCGCGCACGCTCTCAGGCCGCATTCCGATGATCATTGATGCTGGCCCAACGGTACATGGCCTTGAGTCAACTATTGTCGCGGTTGATGATGATCATGTGCGCCTCTTGCGACCCGGCCCAATTGATCTGGCGCTGGCACTGGAGGCACCAAACACCATACAGGCCCCCGGCCAATTGGAAAGCCATTATGCGCCCACCAAGCCTTTGCGGCTCAATGCAACATCGGCGCAAGCGGATGAATGGTTGATCGGCTTTGGCGATATGGCGTGTGATGCCAATCTCAGCCCCAGTGGTAATCTGATTGAAGCAGCCGCCAAATTATTTGATTTACTGCATGCCGCAGATGAAAGCCCACGGCATCATATTGCCATTGCGCCCGTTCCATTTGGCGGGCTTGGCGATG
>RFSU01000234.1 GCA_009923795.1 Sphingomonadaceae bacterium | reverse complement strand
CATCTGCCGCGATGCCGCAGGCAAGCTGGCCAATGCCTTTGTCTGCACCGCCAATATCGCCGCGCATGATGGCGGGGCGTCGATCATCGCGGGCAATGAGAAGGTGCTGGCCGCACGACTTTCCGACGCGCGCTTCTTTTATGAAACGGATTTGAAGGTTCCGCTCGAACAGCAGGCGGAGAAGTTGAAGGACATTGTCTTCCACGAAAAGCTGGGGACTGTGGCCGAACGCGTGGAGCGCATTGCGAAACTGGCGCGGCATTTGACAGAAAGCGGCGTGATTGCCGGAGCCAACCCGGATCTCGTCGAACGCGCAGCGCGGCTGTGCAAGGCCGATCTGGTGACCGGAATGGTCGGAGAATTCCCCGAACTTCAAGGGCTTATGGGCGGTTATTACGCAATCGCTCAAGGAGAGGATGCATCCGTCGCCGCGGCCATTCAGGATCATTATAAGCCAGTCGGGCAGGGCGATGATGTGCCGTCAGCACCAGTCACCCTGGCTGTCAGTTTGGCCGAAAAGCTGGATACGCTCACACAGTTTTTTGGCGTGGACATGCAGCCAACGGGATCAAAAGATCCCTTTGCCCTGCGGCGTGCGGCGCTGGCCGTTATCCGATTGCTGGTTGAAAATGGCATTCGCTACCCAATTGCTGAGACGCATGGCTTGCTCGACTTTTTTGTAGATCGCCTGAAGGTTCAGCAGCGTGAGGCAGGCGTGCGTCACGACCTCATTGATGCCGTCATCGCATTGGGTGGGGAGGATGACCTTGTTCGCCTGTTGGCGCGGGTGAAGGCGCTGCAAAGCTTTGTTACCACTGAAGATGGCACCAATCTGCTCGCCGCCTATAAGCGGGCAGCCAATATCTTAAAGGCAGCACAATATGCGGCTCCAGCCTTGGCTGGGTCGACCCTACTTCCCGCTGAAGCTGACCTGCTTGCCGCTCTGGATGCGGCGGAACCCAAGGCGGCGTCCGCCGTTGAGGGGGAACAGTTTGAAGCCGCCATGGCCGCACTTGCCTCTTTGCGCGCGCCCATTGATGCCTTTTTTGAAGGCGTCATGGTGAATGATGAAGACCCGGCAAAACGGGTCTTCCGGCTCGGCTTGCTGGCCCGGTTCCGCGATGCGGTGCATCGGGTTGCTGATTTTTCGAAAATTGAAGGGTGATCTGGCGGCCCGCACGATAGCGGCCTGAGCCAACCCAAATGGAGGACGCATGACTCAGTTTGTCTACCGCTTTGGCGGGGGTGTTTCGGACGGAGACGCGCGGACTCGCAGCAACAAGAATCTGTTGGGCGGCAAGGGTGCCAATCTGGATGGCATGGCCGCAATCGGCCTGCCTGTTCCGCCGGGATTTACGATCACGACCGAAATGTGCGCCCTTTATTATGCGCAAGGGCAGAGCTTTCCTGACAACGTCCGGGCCGAAGTGGCGCAGGGTGTGGTGCATATTGAGGCAGTGACGGGGAAACGCTTTGGCGATCCTGCCAATCCGTTGCTCGTGTCGGTGCGCTCCGGCGCGCGTGTCTCCATGCCGGGCATGATGGATACTGTCCTCAACCTCGGCCTGAACGATGCGACTGTTGCTGGCTTGGCAGAGATTTCGGGCGATGCGCGCTTTGCGTGGGATAGCTACCGCCGCTTCATCCAAATGTATTCGGACGTTGTCCTTGGCCTTGATCATGGATCCTTTGAGGAAGCATTGGAAATCGCGAAGGAAGATCGCGGTATCTTCCTCGATACCGAAATGGCGGCGGAAGATTGGCAGGCGCTGGTCGCGGACTTTAAGGGTCTCGTCGAAAAGCAATGGGGCAAGCCTTTTCCGCAGGATGTGCAGGATCAGCTTTGGGGCGCTGTGGGCGCTGTGTTCGGATCTTGGGAGTCGGAACGCGCCAAAGTCTATCGCCGCCTGAACGGCATTCCCGGTGACTGGGGGACGGCTGTTAACGTGCAGGCCATGGTCTTTGGCAATATGGGCGATACATCGGCAACGGGCGTTGCCTTTACCCGCGATCCTGCCACCGGTGAGAATGCCTATTATGGCGAATTCCTGATCAATGCGCAGGGTGAGGATGTGGTCGCGGGCATACGTACGCCGCAATATCTGACCAAGGCCGCGCGCGAACGGGCCAATGCTAAGCCGCTCTCTATGGAAGAGGCGATGCCCGAAGTTTATGGCGAATTGGCCAATGTCTTTCATATTCTCGAAACCCATTATCGGGACATGCAGGACATTGAATTTACGGTGGAGCGCGGCACGCTCTGGATGCTCCAGACGCGATCCGGCAAGCGCACGGCAAAGGCTGCGCTCAAAATCGCGGTGGATATGGCCAATGACGGGCTGATCACCCGCGACGAAGCCATTTTGCGGGTGGAACCCGGTGCGCTTGACCAACTGCTGCACCCAACGCTCGATCCGAAGGCGAAGCGCGATGTCCTGACCAAAGGGCTGCCGGCCTCTCCGGGGGCGGCCTCGGGTAAGATTGTGTTCGATGCCGAAAGTGCGGAAAAGGCGGCGGCCGATGGGCAGAGCGTCATTTTGGTGCGGGTTGAGACAAGCCCGGAAGATATTCACGGTATGCACGCGGCTAAGGGCATTTTGACGGCGCGCGGCGGGATGACCAGCCATGCGGCGGTTGTCGCGCGCGGCATGGGCCGTCCCTGTGTCTCTGGTGCGGGCGGCATTGTGATTGATGGCAAGT
>RFSU01000233.1 GCA_009923795.1 Sphingomonadaceae bacterium | reverse complement strand
GCGTCTTTTGGCCGAGTTCACCATCGCTGGTATCGCAACGGCCCTGATCTGCTCAAACTCCAACACCGATCTCTATCTGCCCTTTATCAACGGGCCGGTCGTGGATTTAGGCTGGTTGTACATTCCCTTTGGGGCTTTTGTGATCGTGGCCTTTGGCAACGCAGTGAATTTGACCGACGGTCTGGACGGCTTGGCAACCATGCCGGTCATCATCGCCTGTATCGCCTTCATGGTGATCGCTTATTTGGTCGGCAACGCCAAATATGCCGCTTATCTGGGTATTCCTTATGTCGCGGGGGCGGGGAACCTGTCCATCCTCTGCGGAACGGTAGTCGGCGCGGGTCTGGCGTTCCTCTGGTTCAACGCACCACCCGCTGCCGTGTTCATGGGCGATACGGGTAGCCTTGCCTTGGGCGGCGTTCTGGGCACGATGGCTGTTACGACGCATCATGAATTTGTTCTCGCGGTTATCGGCGGCCTGTTCGTGGCAGAGGCTCTGTCCGTCATCATTCAGGTGTTCTGGTTCAAGCGGACGGGCAAGCGCGTGTTCCGTATGGCCCCAATCCATCATCATTTTGAACAGCTTGGCTGGTCTGAACCGACAGTTGTAATCCGCTTTTGGATTATCGCTTTTGTTCTTGCCTTGGCCGGCCTTTCGACGCTCAAGCTCAGATGATCGTCGCGCGCGCCTTTGCGAATAAGCGCTATGCCGTGCTCGGTCTTGCCCGATCTGGGCTGGCGACCGTGCGCGCGCTGGTGGCGAGCGGCGCGCATGTAACAGCATGGGATGCAAAGGAAGAGGCGCGGGCACAGGCCCCATCTGAGGTAACGCTTGCGGATCCCTTGGCCATCGACCTGACCGGCTTTGATGGGGTGATCGTCTCGCCCGGTGTGCCGATCAACCGCCATCCCATTGCCGATCACGCCCGCAAGGTTGGCGTTCCGATCCTTGGCGATATTGAACTTTTCGCAATTGCAAGGGCCGAGCTTCCGGCGCACCGCGTTGTCGGCATTACAGGCACCAATGGAAAATCAACCACGACAGCGTTGACCCACCATATTCTTGACGCCGCTGCTGTGCCTGCCCGTCTGGGCGGCAATATCGGCCTGCCCATTTTGTCGCAGGAGGCGTTACCCGAAGGCGGTGTTTATGTTCTCGAACTGTCGAGCTATCAAATTGATCTGACGCGCAGCCTTGCCTGTGATGTCGCGGTGCTCACTAATGTCACGCCTGACCATTTGGATCGCTATGACGGCTTTGCCGATTATGCAGCGGCCAAGGAACGGCTCTTCACCCTTCAGCACGCAGATCAGACAGCAGTCATCGCGACCGATGACGATCCCAGTCGGATGATCGCAAGCCGGGTGGCCCATCGCCTCGTTCGCGTGTCGGCAAACGACATCGCAGATCAGACGCTTTGGCCGTCGCTGCAAGGCCCGCACAATGCGCAGAACGTCGCCTGTGCTAAGGCGGTAGCCCGCGCCTTGGGCGTTGACGATGACGCGATTGAGGCGGGCTTGCGCAGCTATCCCGGGCTTGCCCACCGCATGGAGCGGGTGCGGGAGCGCGCAGGCGTGCTCTTCGTCAATGATTCCAAGGCCACCAACCCAACTTCGACAGCGCCTGCCCTTGCGGCATATCCAGTCGTGCATTGGATTTTGGGCGGACAAGCCAAATCTGATGATCTTGATGCCTGTGCCCCGCATTTTGGCCATGTGAAGGCCGCCTATACAATTGGGGAGGCGGCATCGATGTTCGCCGCGCTATTGAAGCCACATATGGCGGTCACACAGGCGGATACATTGAAGGCCGCAGTTGAGGCTGCAACTCGAGCCGCCCTGCCCGGAGAGACGGTCTTGCTCTCCCCGGCCTGCGCCTCATTCGATCAATTTCGGGATTTTGAAGCGCGCGGCGATGCCTTTCGCGCACTTGTGGAGGCGCTGTGATGGCTGGTTCGTCCGCTTCTTCCAATGGCACACCCAAACGGCAACGCCCCCCCCGTCTTGGCCGATCAGATCAGTCGACCATCGGCTTATGGTTTTGGGAAATTGATCGGATGCTCCTCTTGCTGGTGCTCATTTTGATTTCAATCGGGCTGATCGCCGTTGCGGCCGCGTCGCCGGCGTCGGCGCATCGCTATTCAGATGTCAGCTTCCAACTGGCACCGCTCCATTATTTTTGGCGCCAATTGCTATGGGTCTGTTTGGGGGTGCCCGTGATGATTGGCATTTCCATGATGCCCCAGCAGCTGGCCCGTCGTGTCGCCTTGACGCTGGCGGGAATATTTCTTCTCTGCCTGGCCGCCGTGCCATTGATTGGCGTTGAGGCCAATGGTGCTCGACGCTGGATTGGTTTTGGCTTTGCTCAATTTCAGCCGTCGGAATTTTTAAAGCCCTTTTTTGTTGTCGCCATTGCCTGGCTCTTGTCGCTGAAGGCGCAGGATGAGAGCCTGCCGGTTCTTCCGCTGTCCTTTGCGCTGACAGGCGTTGTCGCGGGGCTATTGATGATGCAGCCAGATTTTGGTCAGACCATCATCTTTGCCTCCATCTGGTTTGCTATGATCATGGTAACCGGTCTGTCTTGGCGGATCATCGGGATGCTTGCAGGCGGCGGAGCGGTCGGGATTACATCTGCCTATCTTTTTTATCCTGTCGCCACCCAGCGGATTAACAATTTTCTGTTTCAAAGCGGGGATACCTATCAAACCGACAGCGCCCATGCGACCATCA
>RFSU01000232.1 GCA_009923795.1 Sphingomonadaceae bacterium | reverse complement strand
TCGCCATGTCGATTTCGTCAATGCCTATGGTTTGACTGAGACCAGCTCGACCATCGCGCTGCTGGGGGCGGAGGATCACCGCATTGCTTTTGCCTCCGATGATCCCGATGTGCGGCGCAGGCTGGGCTCGGTCGGCAAGCCATTGCCCTCAATCGAACTGGAAATTCGCAATGACGCCGGCAAGGCACTTGGCCCGAACGAACAGGGCGAAATATTTGTACGCGGCGACCAGGTCTCCGGCGAATATCTTCACAAGCGTGCCGTTTCCGATGATGGCTGGTTCGCCACCAATGATGGCGGCTGGGTCGACAAGGATGGTTATCTGTATGTCGATGGGCGGCTCGACGATGTGATCGTGCGCGGCGGCGAGAATATTTCGCCCGGTGAGATAGAACATGTATTGCGTGAGGATGATAGTGTGGCCGATTGCGCCGTGCTAGGACTTCCCTGCCCCACCTGGGGCGAAAAGGTTGCAGCCGTTATTGTCGGCAAGGGCGACAATGTGGATTGCGATGCGCTCGCAGCCATGGTGCGTGCCAGGCTCCGCTCCACCAAAACGCCCGAAGCCTGGTTCATCCGCACCGAATTGCCCTATAACGAAACCGGCAAATTGCTGCGCCGCGTGTTGAAGGCTGAATTGTCCGCCGATTGCTGATATGTCCGGCACTGCATGAATTTTGACCCATCCAGCCCGCTTGACACCGCCCATTTTTCGGCGGCGGGGCCGTGCCCGGTGCTAGTGCTGGCGGCAGATGCTGTGGCCCCCGACGGCATTCAGGCAGTGAAAATCGGCATCGATGGCGATGGCAGTATTCAGTGCAGCAACCCCGATGCGTTCGACATTCTGTTGACCACGCACGCTGACGCGCCTGCGCCTTGGATCACCATAGCGAACGGCTCTGTGGATGCCCAAGTCGCCGCGCTTGCGGACCGCGTACAGCAATGGCCTGTTGCCGCAACCACGCTAGCGCAAGTGTTGCGGATTGGGGAGAAATTGCCATTCAACGACGCGTTGCAGGTTGAATCGCTGGCCTATTCGACATTGCTGGGCGGTGCGGAATTTGCCCGCTGGCTGGACAGCCGTACGCCAAGCCCAGACAGCGGCGATCTGCCTAAGGAGCTTGTTCGCTATGAGCGCGACGGGGATCATGTGACGCTGACGCTCAACAATCCGCAACAGGACAATGCCATGACAGCCGCCATGCGCGATGCGCTCTATGGTGCACTCGCCAATGTGCTGGACGATCCAACCCGACCCACAATCACCATTTTCGGCGCAGGGCGCAGCTTTTCGACCGGCGGGCATTTGCCCGAATTTGGCAGTGCGGATGATCTGGCCAAGGCGCATGTCATTCGGACGGTGCATGGTTGCGCGCGCCTGATCCACCAGCTTGGCGGCCGCGCAACTGTCCGGTTTCATGGGGCGGCTATCGGGTCAGGGCTCGAAGTGCCCGCCGCCGCCGCACGGCGCGAGGCGACGCCCGATGCCTGGTTTCAGCTGCCGGAACTGGCCATGGGACTGATCCCCGGTGCGGGAGGTACAGTCTCGGTGTCACGCACCATTGGGCGGCACAGAACGATGTGGATGGCGATATCAGGTAGAAGGGTGAACGCGAAGCAGGCACTGGCACTTGGTCTTGTCCAGGTGATAGTCGAACCGTGAGGTGTCTGCTGGATGTAGCTGCGGATGGTTTGGCCCGGTTCGCAGAGGCGGGCGGCCCGCGCAGCCTCGAACCCGAAGCCGTTCTATTCCGCGCGCCGCTCGATGGCTTTGGTGTGCCAGGACTATGGTCCACCAACCGTTCATGCCGACTGGTCCCGGCACGCGATGGCTGGCTGGCCGTCACCCTAGCGCGCGACGAGGATCGCGATGCTGTGCCTGCCTTGACCGGCTGTGCGCTGGACGCGGACCCTTGGGATGCAATCAAAGCCTTTGCAGCGACGCAGGGCGCGGAGGAAATATTGTCGCAAGCCATCGCCTTGCATCTGCCTGTTGCGATTGTGGGCGAAGCCAATCCCGCAACGGCTCCGGCGTTAGCCGATGTAGTCCAGCGGTCAGGCAAGGCCAAGGTGCTTGATCTCTCCGCGCTCTGGGCTGGACCGCTCTGCGGCGGGCTGCTGGCAAAGGCAGGACTGGATGTGACGCGGATTGAAAGTCCGACGCGGCCCGATCCTACGGCGAAATCTTCCCCCGCGCTTGATGCATGGCTCAATGGCGCGAAGACGCGGCGCAGCATGGCGCTCGACGATCCGCATTTGCTGGACCTGATAGCCGGAACCGACATTCTCGTCACCAGCGGACGTCCTCATGCTTTGGCGCGCAAAGGGCTGAGCGAGGAGACGCTGTTCGCTCTCAACCCTGGCCTGATATGGGTAGCGGTCACCGCGCATGGCTGGCGCGGCGACGCCGCACTCCGCGTCGGCTTTGGCGACGATGCGGCGGCGGCGGGTGGCTTGCTTGCTGGAACGCCCAAACAGCCGCGCTTCATGGGCGATGCGCTTGCTGATCCGCTGACTGGGCTGGAGGCGGCCGTCCACGCGCTGGAAGCGCTGACAGCGCGGAAATGCGGCCTGATCGATGCCGCCCTCGCCCCTACCGTCGCGCTCTATGCGCAGAGGATCGGGCTGCGCTGATGGACAAAGCCGACCTCATTCTGCGCAACGTCCGCCCCTTTGGCGGAGTGGCGACTGACATCGCCATTCGGGATGGACGCGTTGAAGCAATTGGCCCCGCGCTCGCTTGCCACGGCGAAGAACTGG
>RFSU01000231.1 GCA_009923795.1 Sphingomonadaceae bacterium | reverse complement strand
CCGCCTCGGGAACAGCGCGCAAGGCTTGGCTGGCGGGACGTCTGACCGTCAAAGGCCGCATCTATGTGGATGCGGGTGCGGCACAGGCCTTGGTGTCTGGCGCAAGCCTATTGCCCGCAGGGGCGGCGCGCGTGGAAGGCCGCTTTGTCCGGGGCGATGTGGTGGATATTATCGCGGCAGAGGGCCAGCCCATTGCCCGCGGCCTTGCGGAATATGATGCCGAAGACGCCAGCCGGATCTGCGGCAAGCGCAGCGATGTTCTGGCCGATGTGTTGGGATATGCGCCGCGCGCAGCACTTGTGCATCGCGATCATCTGGTCATGCTATGAGCGAGCGGACGCTTGCCTTAACGGGCGCGACGGGATTTGTCGGCGCAACGCTTTTGAAGGCGGCGCTGGCAGCGGGACATAAAGTGCGCGCGCTCACCCGGCGGCCACAGCCGACTATTGCGGGCGTTGACTGGATTGAAGGGGCGCTGGATCGGCCCGAGAGCCTTGCGCTCTTGATGCGGGGTGCCGACGCGGTCGTGCATGTGGCGGGGGTGGTCAATGCGCCCGACCCATCAGGGTTTGAGCGCGGCAATATTCAGGGCACGCAGGCCATGGTCGATGCGGCCAAAGCAGCGGGCATTGCCCGGTTCGTCCATGTCTCCTCACTGGCGGCACGCGAACCCAGCCTGTCCGTCTATGGCTGGTCAAAGGCCGAGGCAGAACGCGTCGTTGCTGCGAGCGGCTTAGATTGGGTGATGGTGCGTCCGCCTTGGGTCTATGGCCCTGGGGATATGGATACGCTCGATATGTTCCGCATCGCGCGAACGGGCCTGGTGATGGTGCCCCCCAATGGGCATGTCTCGGTTATCCATGTCGGTGATCTGGCTCGGCTTCTCCTCAGCCTAACCCCACCCGGTGTGGCGCGAGGGCAAACCTTAGAAGCCGATGATAGTCAGCCAGATGGCTGGACAAACAAAAGCTTTGCCAAAGCCATTGCTCAAGCTGTGGGAAAAAGCGCCGTGATCCTTGCGACACCGCGTCTGGTGCTCCGCATCGGCGCTTGGGCCGATCGCTTATTTCGCGGCGACAAGGCGAAGCTCACCGCCGATCGTGTACGCTATTTCTGCCATCCGGATTGGCGTATTGATGCCAAGTTGCAACCTGACCCCAGCCTTTGGCGGCCACAGGTGGACACCCAACAAGGCCTTAGAGAAACCGCCACCAGCTATCGCGCGGCAGGCCTGCTCTAGACCAATTCCCCGGTTAGCATGACGGGCAGCTGGCCACTTTCCCCGCGCGCTTCAGACATGAATATATCCTTGAGCGGCTTTGCCCGCTGCACAGCACCTAGGCCAAGGCGTCGAATGGCCAGCGCCGTACGCCCGGGGACGCCGAAGAGACGCACCAGACTATCACAGGCAAAGGTCACGGCCATCACATCCGCACTGCGCCAGCGTTGATAGCGGGCAAGCAATTGCGCATCGCCAAGATCAAGACCCAATCGTGCGCCATCGACCAGAACTTCCACCAAGGCCGCCACATCGCGCAGGCCAAGATTAAAGCCTTGGCCCGCAATGGGGTGAATGCCGTGGCCCGCATCCCCAACCAGCGCCAATCTTTTGTCCGTCATCGTCGCTGTATGGCGAAATTGAAGCGGGTAGAGCGCACGCGGCGCCGCAAGCTGAAGATCCCCCAAGATATTGGCGGTTGCTTTCGACACTTCTGCCAGAAACGCCCGATCCCCCAATTTGACCATCGCCCTGGCGTCTGCTTCGGGGAGCGACCAGACAAGGGCAGACCGTGTGCCGGGGTTCATCGGCAACAGCGCAACGGGGCCCCCGGGATAAAAAATCTGGTGCGCCGTGTCGCCATGCGGCTGGCTGTGATCCATGGCCGTAACGATGCTAATCGACGCATAATCCCATGCCGCGACAGATATGCCGGCCTCTGCACGGGTGGAGGAATGCCGCCCTTCGCACACCAGCAAAAGCGGCGCGTGATGCACGCTGCCATCGTCCAGCGTCGCCGTGACGCCATGATCTCCCCGATCAACACTCGCGGCGCGCGTGCCAAATTTGCGTGTGACATGGGTGGCTTTTTGAATGGAGGCCCAAAGCTCTCGCCGCAGCACGCGATTTTCCAGCATCCGGCCGAGCGGCAGGTCTTCTGCTTGCGTCTGAAAATCAAGCGGCGCGCCCTGTGCGCCGTCGCGCACTTCAATCCGGCGAATGGGCCGCGCGTCGTCCACCATGTTGGGGCCAATGCCCATTGCATCAAACAGCTTCCAACTGCTCGACGAGATCGCCGTCACACGGCCATCAAATTCGGTGGTCAATGTGCTGCTGGGATCAACCGGATCAATGACGACAGAGCGCATGCCATGCAGATCCAGCGCAATTGCCGTGGCCTGCCCAATGAGGCCGCCGCCGAGGATGATAACGTCGTGTGTGTTCATAGATTTTCCATACGTCCGAACCTGCCTTTGAGACAAGCCATACACCCGTACACTTGACCTAGAGTCAGCGGGTGGCGCATGAGGCGCAGGTGTAGGTTCAGCGCACGCGAGAAAAGGAAGTGCGGCATGGCATCCCGAGCGCCCGAATGGCGTGAATCGATCAAACGCGGTGCAATCCGCAGCGGCACCCTGCTGGGGTCAATCGCGCTTGTCCTAAGCGCGGTGATACTGGCGCTCGTCCTGATCAGCTATAGCCCCAGCGACCCGGCCATGAATACGGCCGCAGGCGGCCCCATTCAAAATATTCTGGGCGCAGCAGGCGCATGGACTGCGGACATATTGCTC
>RFSU01000024.1 GCA_009923795.1 Sphingomonadaceae bacterium | reverse complement strand
CCAGGCAAACCACCTGTTGCTCACGCACCTTCGGGGAAACGATCCGCGACAAGGCACAGGTCCACGATGCCGTCATGAGCTTTGCCGAGCGGGTTGCGGAGAAGGTACGTCATGCTGGCCAGGGCGCTGGAGCGGCTCAATTGTTCATTCGCACCGACCCGTTCGATCAGAACGCCCCGCAGAAATCAGTATCCAGCTCGGCCACGTTCCAGCGCCCGACCTGCGACACCCGCGAAATTACCGATGCGGTCCTTCGGATCTTCGAGAGGATCTGGCGGGATGGTTATGGCTGGCGCAAGGCCGGGGTACTCCTGCTCGACCTAACTGCGCCGAGTATAGTGCCGACGACGCTGTTTGATGCAATCGAACAGCCCGATGGGCTCATAGAAGCGATAGACCAGATCAATGCCCGGTTCGGCCGAGGCAAAGCCCGCCTGGGCCTGGCTGGAAAGAATGCCGAGTGGCGCATGAGGCAGGAGAACCTGTCCCCTAGCTACACCACGCGCTGGAATGACCTGCCGTCAGTGAGAATGGGTTAGCCGAAGATACCCTGAAAGACCGCAGCAGAGCGTAGTGCTGACACGGGCAACCCTGCACCATCATGCGACGCAGCCAGCCCCCTCTTGCTTCCACAGTGCTTACAGCGGCCCAAAAACGCAAAAAGCTCCCCGAAGGGAGCTTCTTGAGAAGTGTGTAAGACCGCAGATTTCCGGGTTTTTGTTGGTTGCGGGAGTAGGATTTGAACCTACGACCTTCAGGTTATGAGCGGTGTTTTTCTACTTTAGATCAAACACCTATCAATGCGCTTAACACCGCGATCACCCCTCTTTGTGGTCGTCAATCGTAAATTCTGAATGCGCAGTCTTACGATGCATTTGGCTGCGGTTTTCTCCCTCTTGCTCCCTATGTGATTCCGGAACTCTGGGGATTGATTGCCCGTAAGCGGCGAAAATCATCCGCACGTTGTCGCAGCGACAAGGCTAGGGCGTCTGGCCTCGGTCGATCCGTTGACTGTCTGGCACGACTATCGCACGTGACACCCGCCAACTTGGAGTGTCCGGAATGACCAGATTCCAGCTATCTGAACCTCAACACCTCATCCTCGGATCCGCCTGTCAGAGACCTGATGGTTACATCTTTCCAGTGGAGCACGCATTCAAAGGCGGGGCCATTGGCAACGTCTGCAAAAGCCTTCTTGCCCGCGGGCTGATAGAAGAAATATGCTGTGCTGCACCCGACGTCGTCTGGCGTTATGATGAAGCCCTCGGGCCTCTTACCTTAAGGGCCACTCCCCTCGCCTATTCAGCTCTTGGGCTCCGGGACGATGAAGCGAGCTTGCTGGCATCAGCTAGAGTTCATTCTTACGCCATTCCAAAAGACAACCGAGCCGAGCAGCTGATCGACCTTCTTCGGGAGCCGAGCGGTGTTTCAATGGCAGACATACAGACCGCAACTGGCTGGCAAGCCCATTCCATTCGCAGCCTCATCTCAGGTGTCTTGAAAAAGAAGATGCAGCTGCCGGTGCAAACGCTTCGGCAGAATGGCGCTGGATGCAGGTACCTGCTGGCGGACGCCTGATTCGGGCAGGTAGATTGATAAAATCGCTACAAACGCCCTACGCCAGACTACGCTCCTTTTCGATTTAATATTCTATATCAGTAAGTTAGTTGACTTAGCTCAGAGTGATCAGCACCCCCTGTTTTGCGGGCTTGCCCCTCACCGTTCGGCCGCCAGCGAACGTCCGGGATTCAATTCGCAGAACATCGATCAGGGCTGGGAACTCTATGTCAAAACTAACCAAGCGCGTTATCGAAGCCGCACAGCCAGGCGCGAAGGAACTCTGTATCTGGGATGGAGCGTTGCCGGGGTTCGGTCTACGCGTGATGCCCTCGGGCCGAAAAAGCTACGTCGTCCAATATCGCGCAGGGCGACGCTCAAGACGCATAACTCTGGGGCCAACCTCAATCATCACGCCCGACCAGGCGAGAACAAGAGCCATTGCCATCCTCTCGGAAGTGCGCGCCGGAAAAGATCCTGCCGCCGACAGGGATGCGGGGCGCACGGCCATGCTGGTCATCGAGCTCGCCCAGCGGTTTGATGATCAGCACATCGCGATCCGGATCAGCCCGAGAATACCGCCGCAACCTTCGTCGGTTCATCCTGCCCGCCATTGGTCGCATGAAATTGACAGAGGTCACGCGGGCCGACATTGCGAAGTTCCATCACGACCTTCGGCACATCCCTTATCAAGCAAACCGCTGTCTGGAGATAATCTCCAAGATGTTCAATCTTGCAGAGGTCTGGGGCCTGAGAGCGGACGGCAGCAATCCTAGGCGTCACCTTCAGAAGTACCCTGAGAAGAAGAGAGAACGTTACCTAAGCCCCGCCGAGCTTAAGCGCGTCGGAGAGGTGTTACGTGAAGTTGAGGCCGAGGGCCGCGAACTGGCCTCGGCTGTGCTGGCCATCCGCCTTCTCATCTACACCGGCTGCCGGCTGAGCGAGATCACCAAGCTCAAGTGGGAATATGTGGATCTTGAGGGCTCAGCCCTTCACTTGCCAGATTCAAAGACCGGCGCAAAGACAGTCCATATTGGGAGGCCTGCAGTCGAACTGCTTGAGGTCGCGCCCGTCATCGTTGGTAATCCTTGGGTCATCACCGGTAAAATGGAAGGTGGGCGACTCACCGACCTTCAGCCATTCTGGCAGCGGGTCCGTGCGCGGGCTGGTCTCCATGACGTCCGCATCCATGATTTGCGGCACACATTTGCATCAACAGCTGTCGGCGCAGGGCAAAGTCTGCCGATGATCGGTGCACTTTTGGGTCACACTCAGGTGCAGACAACCGCCCGATATGCTCACCTTGCATCCGCGCCAGTCAAGGGAGCGGCGGAGGTGATTAGCAGTTTACTTGAAGACACCTTGTGCCAATGATGTCGCATGATTGGATCAATTGCACGTTTCCGAAGCGACAACAATGCTATTCAAATTGGAACCCTTCTTGCAAACAGCTTTGAATTTTCCCATTATTATTGCAGTTTAGAATTGCTATTTCCCTCTTAACGATGCATTTTTGCAACTCTAATTTCCTAGATAGGATTTCAACATCGACTGGGACGATCTGCGTTTTTTTCTCGCTCTGGCGAGGCAAAAGAGCCTTTTGCCGGCTGCCAGACATCTTGACGTCAATGCGACAACCGTAAGACGTAGGGTCGCTCGCTTGGCTTCTGAACTGGGTTCTGACCTTCTAGAGCATGGCCCCTCAGGTCACATATTAACGCCTGCTGGTGAGCGCATCCTAGCCCTGGCTGAAGAAATGGAACGTTCAGCCGTCGCCGTTGGCAGCGCTGCTTCCGGCGAGCGGGCTCGTTATGCCGGTAAGGTCCGGATTAGCATATCTGAAGGGCTAGCCAGTTGGGTGATTTCTCCCGCGCTACAGCAGCTTTCCGAACTTCATCCCGACATCCAAATCGAGATTGCGGCAACCAATGGATTTCTGAACCCTTCCAAACGCGAGGCGGACATCGCAGTAATGCTTGCGAGACCGACACGCGGGCATTTGCTCGCGCGAAAGATTGCCGATTACAAGCTCGGCTTGTTTGCAGCGCGATCTTACATTGATAGGCATGGCCTGATCACATCAGTGACAGATCTTCGTCACCACAAGCTGATTGGCTATGTACCCGACCTCATTTACGCCGACGAATTGCGCTACCTCTCCGAAATTGGCGACGGCCTAGAACCAAGCTATTCGAGCTCAAGTATCAATATCCAACACCGCATGACTGCCGGCGGATTGGGTATTTGTGTACTTCCGTTGTTCATTGCCAAGCAGGATTCTAGCATTGTCAGGCTTTGCCCGGATGTATCCATCACGCGCAGCTTCTGGCTTGTCATTCATCAAGATCTGAAAAGAGTCGCCCGGGTCGAAGCTGTTTCTCAATGGCTATCCGAGCGTATCCAGTTCACCTGACTGGAGCTTTCCGGTCAAAAATGAATGCGGTCGCCTCACTGACCTTCAGCTCTTCTGGCAGCCGGTCACTGTGCGCGACAGTCAAGGAAGCAGCAGAGGTGGTTGCACTTGTATTCAAGCACGGTTTTCGTTGCTGATTTAGAGCCAAAGGAGCACCTATCGTCGCAAGAAGGCATGCAGGATCGCGTGCTTGCCCAAGACATCGAAACCATGTTCAACATGTCTATTCTAAGTTCACTTAAGACAAATAAATGGCTGACCGGATTGCGCGCATGGCAAATAAGAGAATGGCCACCCTAGCTAATTAGGGCGGCCATAACCTTTAGCAAATCAGACTATGACGAGCTGATTAGTATTTGAATGTAGCAGTGGCGCCAAAAGTGCGCGGCGCACCCTGGAACTGCACCGTTGCACCCAACCCCGTGTAGTTGTTGAATACATTGGTGAACCAAGGTTTGTCGGTCAAGTTTCTGCCCCAGAACGCGATCTCCAAGTTGGGGTCCTTAAGATTGAGCGCAATCCGACCGTTGAGCAAACCATAACCCTTGATAATCGAGGCCGCATTGCCAATTGCAGTAGCATCGATCGACGCTTGAGTGCCGCCTTGAGCAAGCGATTTCACAGTGGCTGCATCCATCGCTCGACTTGAGACGTAGGCGTAGTCAGCATGGAATGAGAGATCGCCGAAGTCGAGTTCAAATGTTTGGGTTGCGCCGATGTTCGCTGTCCATTCCGGAGCCTGTGTGACGGGTTCACCCGATCGATCGACAAAGATCGGAGCCGCGGAAGTCCCCTGATTTTCGGTGCGGCTTCCCTTCACATATTTGGCGTCAAGGTAAGCAAGGCTGCCCGTCAGTTCTAGCCCCTTTGTCGGGAGTGCTGTAGCTTCAAATTCAAAGCCCTTGGCATTCACCTTGCCTGTGTTGGTTACGAATTGCGTCAGTGTTGTGCCAACCAAAGCGTTCACGATGCGCTGCGTGTTGGACTGCTTGGCATAGAAAAACGCCATGTTCGTGCGCAGGCGGCGATCAAGAAGATCTGCTTTGAAACCAAGTTCCGCGTCACGCACCTTTTCAGGTTGAAATTGCTGCGTAAAGGGGGCCGGCACAAAGCGCGAGTTGAAACCGCCCGACATGGAAGCGCCACTCGTTTTGACGTAAAGGAACAGTTGGTCGCTCACGCGATAGTCTGCCCCAAATGTCCATGCTGGATAATCAAATTTTGCGTTACTTGGAGCAGTGCAAGGGGCCTGAGCCGCCGTCTTACCAGTGTTAGCGCCGACTGTGCATTTTTCCAAATCGTCGGGCAGACGCCAGTCATTCGTGCTGCGACGATCGATGAAGCGCTTGTCCCAAGTATATCGCAAGCCGGCCGTAAGACGCAGAGCATCAGTTGCATGATAGTTGAGCTGTGCGAACGCGCCAAGAGATTGAGAACTGTAGCCACTCAGGGTACGGGCCGACGCGATGCCGCCAAAAACGAAAGCTCGGGACTGCTCGGTGCCCGATTCCTTAAAGTAGTATAGACCCGTCTGGTAGTCCAGCTTGCCAGTTGTTCCGGAAAGCTGAAGTTCCTGGCTGAACTGCTTATTCTTATATGTGCTGACGAAGCCAGAGCTCGCGTTCGTCAATGTCGGAATATAAGGGCTAACAGCAGCAAGAATAGTCGGGCCAGGATTAGGCCCAAATGCGCCCTGACAGGCAGCAAGAAGCGAAGGGACTCCTGCAACGCAAGCTTGGAAGAATGCAATAGGTGGGCTCGAAGCAACCGCCGTACTCGGCACACCTTGCAGATCAAGACTGTCTGATGTCAGCGACGTGCGATAGGCTGTGATCGACTTGATATCGACCCCACCGGCATCCCATTCAATAGTAGCAGACGTTGACTTGACTTTGTTCTTGTTAGCCAAGGTGTCGATCTCAGAATCACCCGAACGTGGCTTCGAGAACGTGTCTTTCCAGTCGGAATTGGCCGCTGTGAACGATGGCAGCTGAGCGGCTGTTACAAAACGGGAGAACTCGGAGTTGATGAAGGCGCCGTAAGAAGGCAGGCTCAAAACCGCCGGGTTAATTGCTGCAACTGCAGTCGCATTGCCATCATCCTTGTACTTCACATACTCACCCGTGATGGTGAACTTTAGAGGCACTGCGCTTGGCTCGTAGCGCAGAGTTCCACGCATAACATAGTCGGTGTCGACGCTACCTTGAGGATATCCAGCGATCGCGTTAGGGAAATAACCATCACGTTCGTGATAACGACCAGCGAAGCGCGCCGCGGCTTCTTCTCCAAGTGGGACGTTTACAACGCCTTCGATAACGCGCTGACTGTAGTTACCCAAGCCAAGCTTGATAGATCCTTCCGAGGCGCCCAGTTTTGGCTGGTTCGTTGTCAGGTTGAGCGCACCACCGGTAGTATTGCGACCAAACAGGGTGCCCTGTGGGCCACGCAGCACTTCAGCACTGGCGAGATCAAGAAAACCGAGATTGCCGACAATCGGGCGTGCGACATAGACCCCGTCAATATAAATGCCGACCGACGAATCAGACAGTGAGTTTGGGCTGTTCTGGGCCTGACCGCGGATCGCAAGATAAACGATTGAGGCTGGGCCGGTGCCGCCAGTGCTGATGGTTAGGCTCGGAGCGGTGCGCGCTAGATCGGTCACTTCAAAAACTTGCCTTGATGCCAAGGCTTCGGTGTCGAGCGCTGTGACTGCAACTGGAACCGACTGAAGATTCTCGCTGGCCTTGCGGGCAGTTACAACGATATCGGCTATTCCGGTTTGACTGTCTTCTTCTGCAGCCTGAGCAAAAGCAGGTGCGGCGAAGAGCATACCCATTGAAAGCACCGTTGTTGCAAACAATGTGCCGCGAGTGTTAAAACTTTTCATTACATCATCTCCCCATCGATTAACAAACAAGCGCCTTTTTAGGCTGCCAACTTCAAGGCATATAAATTGTTACGTGGCAAAAACCCACACCCAGCTAGGTGCTTGATCAACGCTAAGGGATTAAAGACCTCCGCTGCCACCCTCTTACACCTATCTAAAGGTGGGCGGATAATCGGACACAAAAAGATCGATATCGTTGCATTTCGTCCATAAAAGCTCACTCTGAAGACGCTCATTTAAAGAGCCAAGCCTACCCGGCGGCCGTCCTTAATGGCCTCATCAGTGGCAAAGGTACTCCATCGAGCCTCGCGGGCGTCCCCGATGATATGGACCTCTCGTCCGGTCTCCAGCAGCGCGTGATAAAGGGCTTCTTCAGGCGGCTTCGAGGTGATGAGTACAACGTTATCTACTCCCTCGAGAACCACCTCCTTGCCCGTAAAAAAGTGTTCGAGCTTAACATTCTCCGACTGAATCTCTTTCAGCCTCGTTTGTGCGAAGAATGTAACCTTAGGTAACAGCCGCTCACTGATAACCTTGTTGAGCCCCAGCTCCGCCACAGACATCGCCAGTCCAGAATCGATAGTTGCGAAAGTCACATCCTTGCCCTGATCGGCTAAAAGCTCGGCAATGCCGGTGCCAACCTCGTAAGACGTATTGTCGTAAACGAGGATCTTTTGACCTATATGAGCATGCTCAAGAATCAGCTCTTCCGGGGTCAATACATGCGCAAGGTCTGCGCCCGGTATAGCTATTAGCTGGTTCTTACTTACACCGTTCTTTGCGTAACGGGCACCCGTTGCCACCACCACTGCATCTGCATCAAGCCCTTGGATCAGTTCGAGCGTGGCTTTGGCGCAGAGGCGAACGTCCACCTTTAGCTTAGTTAACTGCAAGTGGAGCCACCGGATGATATCCCCACGATCTTCAAGCCCGGGCAGCTTAGCTTGCAAGCGGACATGACCGCCAAGGGCTTCCGACTTCTCGAATAGCGTCACATGATGGCCCCGTTTTGCGGCAATCATTGCCGCCTGCATCCCGGCCGGACCACCTCCTGCGATTACGACCTTCTTCATGACTGGAGCAGGCTCATAGCGGGGCTCATGCTCAAAGCCGATATCAGGATTAACCGTGCAACCGACCGGGTGACCGATGCAAGAGCGCAAGAAACAACCTTCGAGATCGCCGATGCAGGCGCGAATTTCCGCATTCTTTCCATCCCGTGACTTATTCGGCCATTGCGGGTCAGCAATCACAGAACGAGCGACGAAGACCATATCAATCTTGCCATCGTCAATTAGCTGATCCCCATAAGCCGCATCCAGAATGCGACCACCGCTGACAACCGGAATGTTGACGTGCTTCTTCACCTCAGCGGCGGCATAGACATGCGTGCCCTGCTCTCCGATGTAGGAGGATGGATAATGATAATGCGTCATTTGCGGCTTCTGGCCGCGCGCCGTGATCCGCAGCCAGTTGACCATACCGCTGTCCGATAGCAGTTTTGAAATGGCAATACCTTCAGACAAGCCATCGCCGCCGAGCGTCGCGTCGTCCGCATTCAGTGCTACACCAACCACAAAGTCAGGTTTGCAGCGCGCGCGGATACCGGCGATGATGTCCATCACCATCCGCATCCTGTTTTCCAGGCTGCCACCATATTCGTCTGTGCGGAAATTGTAGAGTGGCGAGGTGAAGCTTTGCAGGCCAGCACCGCCGCCAATGGGGAATTCAAAGCCATCAGCCCCTGCCTCTTCGGCATGCTGCGCCGCGACGATATGCGCTTCAACCAGCGCCTTGACTTCGACTGTCGTCATCGAACGCGGCTGGCTGTCGCTCAGCACGGTGTGTGGCGCCGCGCCCGATGCCTGAGCCTGAGAAGTGTCAGCCTGCATCCAGACACCCTGCACCACAATTTTGGTATCATGCTTATGAACAGCATCCACGATCCTCTTGATCGCCGGAATATGGTCACGATTATAGGCCTCGATGAACCAGCCCGGCGGGACGAGCGGTGCGGGTACGACCTGGCAACTGGCAATGACCATGAAGCCGCAGCCGCCCTTGGCACGCGCTTCGAAATAGCCGACTTGCTGGTCGGTTCCGATGCCCAACCCGACCATGCCGTGCGGCGACATGAACACGCGGTTTCGCAGAGTAAGTGGCCCAATTTTGAACGGGCTGAAAAGATGTTTGAACTTGCCCATTATGCCTGCCCTCCCGCGTCGCTGAACTGGACGAGAAATGGCGTGCTGGCCGCAGCATGGCGAAGTGAAATCGCGGCCTGATAAGCATCGGAGTTGTACCAACGCGTGGCCCCGTCTTCGTCCTTGAATTTCATGATGATGATTGTCGTTCCAGGGAAGTTTCCTTCCAGAACTTGTGGGTTTTCCGCCATCGTCACTTCAACGTCAAAACCGGCGATGCTCTGATAGCCGGCCGCCGCATATAGGCCGTATTTTTCGACATCATACTTGTCCACGACGCCCACAAAATAAGATGCCATTCGCCCTCTCCTCTATGCCTGATTGGCTTGGCGCGAAAAGCTATCTGAATGGAACGCTCCGGGAAGCCCGCTTCTTTTTAACGCGGTAAAGCCGGCCGGCTAATCGACTGGAGAACGAAGTCGACGACATGGGCTTGCCATCTGTCGATGCCATCCGCTGACTCAAAGTCCATACCGCTGCTCTTCGACATCGCCCAACTTTGCGTGAACACAGAAGAAGCGAGCGCGAAGACCGCCCAATAAAAAAGGAACGGATCCTGTCCGCTGCGAAAGTGCCCCTCCGACACGCCGCGCGCAAGCAACGGCGCGATCCGTTCAGCCACGAAGCGCTGCAAGGAGGGAATATAGTTGGATCGGCGGGAAATATGCTCGCCTTTGTGCAGATCTTGATCGACTGTCATCCCGACGATATAGGGGCGTTCCCGATATGCTTGGATGATCCGCTCTATCATCACCCGCACAGCATCCGGCGGCGACAACAGATCGTAATCTGGGTCATCCAACATGGCACGAACCTCGTCCGACACACGGTCCAGCACGACGCTGTAAAGCTCTTCCTTGGACTTGTAATAGTGATAGACGAGTTGCTTCGTGACCCCAGCGGACTTGGCAATTCGGTCTAGCTTTGCACCATGAAAACCCTGCATCGCAAACTCATCACGCGCGGCGGACATGATTTTTTCAAGCGTCGTAGCGGAAGAACGCGGCAGAGACATGAGGGCGGGTTGCACCAATGCAACGGGGTTGACAATCCCTGCCCTTCGATAGGTGTTGAGATCGCGCCTTTGGTGCCCGAGGCAGACCAAACCATTTTCAATCTGCAAATCGCAAGGAGTGGCTGATGGAAGCCTATATCTACGATCATGTGCGCACGCCTCGCGGCAAGGGACGCCCTGACGGCGCGCTGCATGAAGTAACGTCTGTGCAACTCGTTACCCAGCTTCTGCAGGCCATGCGCGATCGGAATGGGTTAGATACTGCACTGCTCGACGACGTCATTATCGGCACCGCGCAGCCAGTAGGCGAACAAGGCGGCGTTCTTGCTCGCGCGGCGGTCTTGAACGCAGGCTATGCCCAGTCGGTCGGCGGACAGCAGGTCCACCGCTTCTGCGCGTCTGCGCTTGATGCCGTCAACCTTGTCGCAGCTCAGGTCCATTCGGGCATGGTGCAGGCTGGCATTGGCGGGGGCGTGGAGAGCATGAGCCGCACTGTGATGGGCTATGACAGCGGCGCCTGGACATCCGACCCGGATATTGCCTTCCACAACTATTACGCGCCTCAGGGTATTGGTGCCGACATGATCGCAACGCTGGATGGCTTTACGCGCGAAGACGTGGACAACTACGCCGTCGAGAGCCAGCGCCGCGCTGCGCAAAGCTGGGCGGAAGGGCGCTTCAAAACTGCTATCGTTCCCATCAAGGACAGCATTGGAGAAGTGCTTCTTGATTATGACGAACACATGCGCCCATCCACCACGCTAGAGAGCCTTGCAAAGCTCAAGCCCGCATTTGAGGGCATGGGCAAAGGCGGGTTTGCGAACGTCGCCAAGGCACGCTATCCTCAGATTGAGGAGATTTCTTACGTCCATCATGGCGGCAACAGCTCAGGCATTGTCGATGGCTCGGGCATCGTGATGATCGGATCAAAGAAATTTAGCGAGAAAACTGGACTGAAGCCGCGCGCGCGCATTCGATCTTATGCGTCCATGGGGTCCGAACCGACCATCATGCTAACGGCCCCTGCGGACGTCTCGCTGAAGGCACTTAAGAATGCGGGCATGACCGTGGGCGATATCGATCTGTTCGAACTCAACGAAGCCTTTGCCAGCGTCGTACTGCGCTATATGAAGCACCTCGATATCCCGCACGACAAAGTGAACGTCTGCGGCGGGGCCATCGCCATGGGCCATCCGCTTGGTGCGACCGGCGCGATGATCGTCGGCACAGTGCTCGACGAGTTGGAGCGCACCGGCAAGTCGACCGGCCTCATCACCTTGTGCGCCGCCAACGGGCTGGGCACCGCGACCATCATTGAACGCGTCTGACGCGCACAGATTTCAGGACACACACCATGCGACATCTGAAACTCGTCAAAGCTGACGACGGCTTTGCGACCCTCATCATGGACAATGCTGATGAATCGATGAACCTCGTTTCTGACGCCTTCATCGCAGACATGCTGGAAGCGACGGCGCAGATTGCGGCCGATGACAGCATCAAGGGCGTTATCCTCACATCCGGCAAGTCCGCGTTCATGGCGGGGGCCGATCTGAAACAACTGGTGCAAGGTTACGACACGCTTCCGGTAAAGGATGCCTATGCCTTCAGCCAAAAGGCAACGGCAATGCACCGCGCGATGGAAACATCGGGCAAGCCCTGGGTCGCCGTGATCAACGGCTTGGCACTTGGCGGCGGTTTTGAGCTGGCGCTGGCCTGCCATTTCCGAATCCTGATGGATGATCGCAAAGCTGTCGTGGGCCTGCCCGAAGTCAATGTCGGGTTGTTGCCGGGCTCTGGCGGAACACAGCGCCTGATCCGCATTGCCGGCGTGACGGCAGGAACGGAACTTTTGCTGTCGGGCCGCGCCGTCAAAGGCGCCGAAGCCCTGAAGCTCGGCATCATCGACGCGCTGGTGCCGGCAGATCAACTCGAAAGCGCGGCCCGCGCCTGGCTTGCGACCGCCCCCGACGCCGTCAAGCCTTGGGACGTGAAGGGCTATGCTCTGCCTGAACAACGCGGGCTCATCGTCCCCGATTATTCCGCACGGATGATGTTTGCGACCGGCAGCCTTGCCAAATCAGGCTATAATCTGCCGGCCCCCGCAGCGATCCTTTCATGCGTGTATGAAGGCGCAATCCTGCCCTTCGATAAGGCGCTATCAGTTGAATCCAAATATTTCGCAAAGCTGCTGACCAGCCCGGTGTCGCGCAACATCATCCGCACAACGTTTCTATCCAAGGGCGCGGCAGAACGAGGCGCTCGGCGACCCAAGGACATTGCCAAAACAGAATTCAAGAAGGTCGGCGTGCTCGGGGCGGGGATGATGGGTGCTGGCATTGCGCTTGTTTCTGCCCAGGCTGGCGTGGATGTCGTCTTGATCGACCGAGACGTCGAAACGGCAACGAAAGGCAAAAGCTATTCCCAGACCGTGTTCGGAAAGCAGATTTCGCGCGGCAGCATGGCTCAGGACAAGGCCGACGCCATCCTTGCCCGAATTACGCCTACTGACGATTTCGCGTTGCTTGATGGCTGCGATCTGATCATCGAAGCCGTATTTGAAGATATCGCGATCAAGGCAGAAACTACCCGCAAGGCTGAAGTGGTGATACCTGTATCGACAGTCTATGCCTCCAACACGTCAACATTGCCGATCACCAAGCTGGCAGAAGCGTCGGCGAGGCCAGATCAGTTCATCGGGCTGCACTTTTTCTCGCCGGTTGACCGGATGGGTCTGGTTGAAATCATCAAGGGGGAAAAGACCAGTCCAGCCACGCTGGCCGTGGCGATGGACTTCGTAGCCAAGCTGCGCAAGACGCCGATTGTCGTAAATGACAGCCGAGGCTTTTACACCAGCCGCGTGTTCCAGACGTTGATCCATGAAGGTGCGGCAATGCTGGCTGAAGGCGTACCCCCAGCAGTCGTGGAAAACGCGGCCAAGGCTGTTGGGATGCCTGTTGGCCCGCTGGCGCTGCTAGACGAACTCACTTTTGATCTACCTCTGAAAATCGTTGAACAGGCAATTGATCAAGAAGGCGACAAATATGTCCTGCCGGCAGGCGTTGCGGTGCTGAAGGCGATGAAGGCAGCGGGCCGGTCCAGCAAGAAGGACGGAGCTGGATTTTACCACTATCCTGCGGAAGGCGGCAAGTATCTGTGGAAGGGACTTGCCGAGCTTTTCCCAGTTTCTGACAACTACGATGTCGAACAACTGAAGCAGCGTTTCCTCTATACGCAAGCCATCGAAACGGCTCGGTGTCTCGAAGAAAATGTCATCGAAACATCGGAAGATGGCGATCTGGGCGCTGTGTATGGCTGGGGCTTCCCGGCATGGACCGGCGGCACCCTTTCCTACATCGACACGGTCGGCATTGAGACGTTTGTGCGTGAATGTGATCGCCTTGCACAGCTTCACGGCCCACGCTTTGCCCCATCCCTCTGGCTGCGCGAACGCGCAGCAAAGGGCCAGCGCTTTTATTGATCTGAAGGAACATCCATGCGCCGCATAACTTTCAATTCGGAACATGATCAGTTCCGCGATTCCGTCCGAAAATTCATGCAGGTCGAGGTCGAACCGCATATCGAACGCTGGCACGAAGCTGGCATGGTGGACCGCGAGCTGTTTGTGAAAGCAGGCGCGAACGGTCTGCTCTGCACTTGGGCGGACGTGGAATATGGCGGATTGGGTATTGATGATTTCCGCTTTGAACAGATCATCATGGAAGAAAATGCCCGACATGGAGATCTGGGCTTTTACATCCATCTGCATAGCGATCTTGTCGCGCCATATGTTGCCCAGCTGGGCAATGAAGAACAGAAGACGCGGCTGATGCCGGGCATCATCAGCGGCGAAAAAATTCTGGCCGTCGCGATGACGGAGCCCGGCACGGGTAGCGACCTTGCTGGCATGAAAAGCCGCGCGGAAGACAAAGGGGACCATTGGCTGCTTAACGGCTCCAAAACCTATATCTCCAACGGCATCTTGGCCGATGTCGTGGTGGTCGCGGCGCGGACCGACCCCAACAGCAAACATGGCATAGGGCTCTTCCTTGTCGAACGCGGGATGGAAGGCTTCGAACGCGGGCGCAAGCTCAAGAAAATGGGGCTAAAGGCGCAGGACACGGCCGAGCTGTTCTTCAACGACGTGAAAGTGCCCAAAACTAACGTGCTGGGTGATCCCAGCGAGGGCTTCAAATATCTTGCCCGATTTCTGGCTCAGGAACGGTTGGTTGCAGCAATCATCTTTCAGGCAACGGCTCAAACCGCCTTCGACATCACGCTCGATTATGTGAAGGAACGCAAGGCTTTTGGTCAGCCCATCGGCACCTTCCAGAACAGCCGATTCAAGATGGCGGAGATGAAGGCCGAGCTCGATGCGATGCAATGCTATATCGATCAGTCGGTTTTGTTGCTCAACGCAGGCGAGTTGACGGCGGAGGACGCTGCAGCAGCCAAGCTGCTGACCAGCGAGCTGGAGGCGCGCGTTGTCGACGCTTGCGTCCAGTTGCATGGCGGCGCGGGCTATATGGAAGAATATCGCATTTGTCGGATGTATCAGGATGCGCGTATCAGTCGCATTTTTGGCGGGACTTCTGAAATCATGAAGGAAATTATTGGGCGCGGCCTTGGCCTTGACGATCGCAAGCTCAAGAAATGAGTACGCGCCACCTCGTTGATCCGGAATTGTTGCCCTTAGTGGACAACTTTCCGCCAATGGTTTTGTCTGACGCCAGCCTGCCTAAAATCCGCGCAGAAATACCGGCGATGCTGGCGGCGCGCGCGCTGCCCGATCTGCCGGTGCAGGTTCAAGATGTGCACATTCCTTCAGGAGAAGGCGATCGCACTATCAGGTGCATGATGATCCAGCCGCCAACATCGGTCAGCAAAGCCCCTGCAATCTTACATTTTCACGGTGGTGGCCACGTGCTGGGCGTGCCTGAAATGAACAAGCCACAACTAATGCGTTGGGCAAATGAACTCGGCTGTGTGGTCGTTTCAGTCGACTATCGCCTCGCCCCGGAAACACGCTTTCCCGGCCCAATGGACGATGCCTATGCGGCGCTGCGCTGGATGCATGAGCAGGCAGGGATCTTGGGCATTGACCCCCGCCGCATCGCCGTCAGCGGCGAAAGCGCTGGCGGCGCCATGGCGGCATGCCTCAGCCTGATGGCGCGCGACCGGGGGAAATACCGGATCGCATTCCAACATTTGGAGCAGCCGCGCCTTGATGATCGCTTGCCTTCCGCCAATAGAGCCAACCCGTTCACTGGCGAATTCGTATGGACACGCGCCAGCAGCCTCTTTTGCCGCGCGCAATACATGAACAAGGGAGACACCTCCCCATATGCGTCGGCTGCACGGGCAACCGATCTTTCCGGGTTGCCCCCTGCCTACATCGCGATCGGATCGCTCGACCTGTTTGTCGACGAATGTCTCGCTTATGCCGCCCGCCTCGTGAAGGTTGGCGTCCCCACCGAAGTCATCGTCTACCCAGGCTGCTTCCATGGGTTTAAAATGGCAGCAGGCTCCAAGATCGTCGAACGCGCTGACTTGGACAATATCCGGGCGCTGCGCCGGGCCTTTGCCGCACGATGATGCCGCTCGATCCAGAAGCGCTGCTCAACTACAACATCCCCAATGCGCGCGATGATTATGACCCGCGCGATGTGATCCTTTACGCACTGGGAGTCGGTGCCGGGCTGAGCAGTGATGTGGATGAGACGCACTTCCTCTATGAGCGCGGCTTGCAGGCTCTGCCGACGATGGCCTTGGTGCTGGGCACGGCGGGATTCTGGCCGATGGATCCGAAATCCGGGCTGGATTGGATAAACGTCCTTCACGGAGAGCAGAGGCTGACGCTATTCCAGCCGCTCGACCCGGCGGGTAGCCTGCTGGGTGAAACGAGTGTGACCGATGTGGCCGATAAAGGTTCGGGCAAGGCGGCGATGATACGCGCGATCAAAACTCTCAAAAACCCCGGCGGCGAGCTGGTGGCTGAGGCGATAGAAACTTGGGTCGTGCGCGGCGGCGGCGGCTTTGGCGGGACGCGTGATCTACCAGGTGAAGCACTGCCAGCGGTCCCGTCGCGCGACCCTGATTTCGCCGTTCCCCTGCCCACCTCACGCGCGCAGGCAGCGACCTACCGTTTATCCGGCGATCGCAATCCGCTGCACATCGACCCCGCGACCGCGCAACGCGCGGGCCACGAAAGGCCGATCCTGCACGGCCTGTCCACCATGGGATTGATAGGCCGCGCGCTGATCCACGCCTGCGCGGGTGGTGAAGCTGCGCGGCTGCGTGACATTGCACTCCGCTTCACTGCTCCTGCCCTGCCCGGCGACACCCTCGAAATCCACATTTGGCAAGAAGCAGACTGCCTGCATTTCCGGGCGACAGCAGTCGAGCGCGGCGTGATTGTCGCGGACAATGGTGCGGCTAAGCTGGGGGCTTGAAGCAGTAGGCGCAGATCTTGTTTCCATCCGGATCGCGTAAATACGCACCATAGGCATGGGGCACGGCTCCACGCGGGCCGGGTGCACCTTCGTCAACCCCGCCTGCCGCCAGCCCTGCCGCATGAAACGCATCGACAGAGGACCGATCCGGCGCCTTGAACCCCAAGGTAATGCCATTTCCCGCTTCCGCTGGACTGCCATTCAATGGCCTCAGCACAAGAAATTCCGCTGCGCGTGCACCGTAAGCCAGCCCTTGATCGAGAAAGTTACCTAGCCTGCGGATCCCCAGCGGCGCGAGGGCCGCATCGTAAAAGCGCCCGGCGCGATCCACATCATTCGTGCCGACGCAATTATGTGTGAATATGCCCATCAGCCCAACTTTGCCGCAGGTATTCGAACCGCAAGGATACACAGAATCGCGAGCAGTGATCCGGCGGAAATGATGAGCGACACGCCTTGCAGCCCCATGCCGCTTTCAAAGAGCATACCCGCCAAACCCGGCCCCATCGCAGCCCCGGCCCGGCCGAAGCCAATGCCGAAACCCGTCCCTGTAGCCCGGACATGCGGCGGAAAGGCCATAGCCAGCAACGCGTAAAAACCGACTGCGGCAGCATTTGAGAAAAAGGCCGTCAATCCCGCGATCCAGCCCAGCAGCGCGAGGT
>RFSU01000230.1 GCA_009923795.1 Sphingomonadaceae bacterium | reverse complement strand
CTCTTTGCAGCGACGTTCTGCCTCTACGCTTTTCTGCCGACAATCATGACGGTGACGCAACGTCTGGTTGAACCGCGGATGCGGGCAACTGCAGCGGCAATCCATGCCTTTGGCCAGACAGTGTTCGGGCTCGGGCTCGGTTCTGTCTTTCTTGGCTGGATGAGCGACCAGCTGGCGCGCAGCCATTACGGCAAGGGCTATGCAGCGAAGTGCCTTTCCCGGCATGCAGGCGCACCCTCTGCCGAATGCGCGGCGGCATCGGGCAACGGCCTTCAACAGGCGCTGATGCTGCTTGGCCTGTTCCTGGTGCTTGCTGTTGCAAGCTACTGGGTCGCGTCCCGGCATATCGAAAATGAAATCGCATTGCGAGAAGGACGACCTAAATGACCGAACTCTATGATACCGTGATTGTGGGTGCAGGCCATAATGGCATGGCGGCGGCGGGCTATCTCAGCCGTGCGGGCAAAAAGGTCGTCGTGGTTGAACGCATGGCAAACGTCGGCGGCATGACCAGTGCGGGATATATGATCTCGGAGGCGCCAGATTATCTTGTTACGCCCTGTGCTGTCGAACTCCTGTTTGCGCGCGGCTCCGGCATCATTGAGGATCTGGAGCTAAAGCGCCACGGACTGACCACGATCGACCCTGACCCGAGCTACGCCTATCTCCATCCTGATGGCCAGTCGATTGCACTGTTTCGCGACTACAAGCGGACGGCGGATGACATCGCCCGCATCCACCGCGACGACGGCAAGCAATATCTGAAGTTCATGGATGTGATGGACGCGATGATGGACATCGGTTTCCCCATAATGATGGCGGAACCGGGGAGGCCGGACTTCAAAAACCTCTCCAAAATGATCTCCGGTGCTGTCCGTAATGTGAAGCTGAAGAATAAGCTGATCGCCATCTCCAAGGCGACGGCCGATCAGGTGGCGTGCGAGTGGTTTGAACATCCAGCTACAATCGCACTGCTTAACGGTATTGCGGCGGGGGCAGGGCCTGTTGATGATGATGGTAATGCCGCGGCCTACATGATCTTTGCCGTTACGCACCGGTTGGGCACGGGCAAGCCGGTAGGCAGCTTGCAAGCCTTTGCCAATGCCATGGCCAGCAGCATCACGGAAAGCGGCGCCGAGATTTTGCTTAACGCCCCGGTTGCCGAAATCCTGATCGAAGGCGGGGCCGCAAAGGGTGTGCGCCTGAGCGACGGGCGGGTATTGCGCAGCAAAACGGTGATTGCGACGAGCGATCCCAAGACGACTTTCGGCCTGACGAGCCCCGGCGCAATTGATCGCCGCCTGATGCAGCGGATTGAGCACGTCCCAGCCAATCGATCCAATGCCGCACCGTTCCTCGCCAATGTTGCGATGCATGCGCCACTGCGGCTGAAAAAGCATCAGGATTTGCGGCATGATGATGCCGATCTGAACAAAGCTGTGGGCCTGATTGGGCTGGCCGACGATGTGCGCCACAGCTTTGCTGCCGCGCGGCGCGGTGATATCCCGCAAAAGCACGCCGTCTCGCTTAGTCCCTTGTCCAACATCGATCCATCCCAAGCACCGGAAGGCTGCTCGATTGCGTACCTCTATTTGCCAGCCATGGCCGTCGACGCGCGCGAGGGGTGGTCGCAGGCATTAAAGGACAAGACGATGGCGTCGATCATCGCGCAGGTGTCGGACTATTATGACGGCTTTCAGCATGAAGTGGGGCGGTTTGTCGAAACAGCCCGCGAACGAGAGGTGCGCTTGAACGTGTCGAATGGCTGCGTAACACACGTTGATTTCGGGGCTTTACGCGCAGGGTCGCATCGACCTGCGACGGGATTTGGCGGGCCGAAGCCAGCGGTGCCAGGTCTGTATCTTGGTGGTGCGGGCAGCCATCCGGGCGGAGGCGTCTCCGGTATAGCCGGGCGGATCGCCGCCAAGCGCGTGCTGCGGGTGGTTTAATGTTACAGCCTGTCGCGATCATCACGGGCGCGGCTGGTGGCATGGGCGCGGCCATTGCCCGGCTGCTGGGGCATAGCCACCGCCTATTGCTAAACGATGTTGCGCGTGATCGCCTCGATGCTCTTGTCCAAGCGCTGCGAGGCGAAGGTATGGATGCGGATGGTCTGGCGGGGGATCTGGCAGAGCCGGGCGTTGCTGATCGGCTGGCCGCTTTGCTTGGGCAGGACGACGTCTTGCGATCCGTGGTCAATGCGGCCGGTCTTTCTCCCATACAGGCCGACTGGCAGTCCATCGTTGCCGCTAATGCCATCGGCCCGGCGCGGCTGCTGGCGGCTGTTGACCCGTTGCTGGGACAAGGTACGGCCTGTGTGATGATCGCTTCGGTGGCGGGGCATTTGGGGCCGCGCGATGCGACAGCTGAGGCGGCTTTGGCCGCTCCTTTGCAGCCCGGCCTCTGTGATGCCCTTGCGCCAATGCTAGCCGCCCTGGCCGAAGTCGATGGCGGTTCGTTGGAAGGCCACGCCTATTCGCTCACCAAGCGTGCCATCATCCGCCGGTGTGAAGAAAACGCCGGACATTGGGGGGCACGCGGCGCGCGTATCGTTTCGCTTTCGCCGGGCATGATCTTGACGCCAATGGGACGCCGCGAGGCAGAAAGTGGACGACGCGCACAGGCGCTTGTCGACGCGACACCTGCCGGGCGCTGGGGCACGGCGGACGATATTGCTGCGACGGCACAGTTTCTGCTGTCAGACGCCGCATCCTATATTTCGGGGTGCGATATCCGGGTGGATGGCGGTGCAGTGGCTGCGCTTCGGGGGCGCCGCTTTTAGCCGACTGAATTTCATGAAGGACGTTTGATGACCATTGTCAGTTTTAGAGGGTTTGGCGGCATCCGTCT
>RFSU01000229.1 GCA_009923795.1 Sphingomonadaceae bacterium | reverse complement strand
CCATAAGACGACGGACCGGGCCTTTTATGATCAGGCGCGTTTGAGCGCAGGCCATTTTGAAGTGGTCTTTTTCGATCCCGATGGATTTCTGACCGAAGGCAGCTTCACCAATATTTTCGTTGAACGCGGCGGCCAATTGCTGACGCCAACGCTCAGCCGGGGGCTTTTGCCCGGCGTGTTGCGCGCCGAGATGATCGACAGCGGCCGGGCGGTGGAGGCGGATCTGACAGCCGAGGATTTGGCAGGCGGTTTCTTTATTGGCAATGCATTGCGCGGTCTGATGCCCGCAATTCTTGCCTAATATTGCGCTTTTCTGGGCGAAATGCCCCTTGGGCGGTTGCCCCTATGTGATCGAGTCCGTATAGGCGCGGCTATCGCCCTCGACTGTCCCCTTGCCAGAGAAAGCGCCCAAACCATGCGCACCACCTCCGCCGCACTCGACCGTATTCAGCCCTCAGCCACCCTTGCGATGACGAGCCGGGTGCTCGATCTCAAGGCCAAGGGCGTGGACGTGATTGGCCTGTCTGCAGGCGAGCCGGATTTTGATACGCCGGATTTTGTCAAAGAGGCGGCGATTGAGGCGATCCGCCGGGGCCAGACCAAATACACCAATGTCGACGGCACGGCCGAATTAAAGGCTGCGATCCAAGCCAAGTTTAAGCGCGACAATGGCCTTGATTATGCGCCAGCGCAAATCAGTGTGAATGTGGGCGGCAAGCATACCCTCTTCAACGCGCTGGTCGCCACAATTGATGCGGGCGATGAAGTCATCATCCCTGCACCCTATTGGGTCAGCTATCCCGATATTGTGGCCTTTGCCGGGGGCACGCCCGTATTTATCGAAGCGCCCGCGACCCAAGATTATAAGATCACCCCGGCGCAACTGGACGCGGCGATCACGCCGAAGACGCGTTGGATCATCCTCAACTCGCCGTCCAACCCGACGGGGGCGGCCTATTCTGCAGCGGAGCTCAAGGCGCTGGGCGATGTGCTGATGCGGCATCCTCAGGTCATGGTGCTGACGGACGATATGTATGAACATGTCTGGTATGCAGACACGCCCTTTGCGACCATCCTTCAGGTCTGCCCAGAGCTGTATGACCGCACCTTGACGGTCAATGGCTGTTCCAAGGCCTTTTCCATGACCGGCTGGCGCATTGGCTTTGCGGGCGGCCCGCAATGGATGATCAAGGCGATGGCCAAGTTGCAGTCGCAATCCACCTCCAACCCCTGTTCCATTGCGCAGGCAGCGGCCACGGCGGCGCTCAATGGCGATCAGTCCTTCCTGAAGGACCGCAATGAGCGGTTTCGCGGGCGGCGCGATCTGGTCGTGCGGATGCTGAATGAGATTGAGGGCGTGCACTGCCCGACCCCTGAAGGCGCTTTTTATGTCTATCCCGATGTTAGTGGCCTGATGGGTAAAACCACGCCCGGCGGACAGGTCATCTCCAATGATGAAGAGCTGATCGACTATTTCTTGGATGAGGTTCAGGTCGCGGCCGTCCCGGGTGCGGCCTTTGGCTTGTCGCCGGGGTTCCGCATCTCTTACGCCACGTCAGAAGAGATTTTGACCGAGGCGTGCCAGCGGTTGCAACGGGCCTGCGCCGCCCTGCGCTGAGTGTTGCATCTGCGCAACACGCAGAAGCAAGACACGTAAAAATATAATTTTTATTGTTGTGCGCCGCAGCAAAAGGCGTCACCTTTCCTGAGTCGCCGTCATTGAGGCCCCCCGGGTAACCTGAGAGAGGCACCAAGCGGCAACGCAGGTTGAACGACGCACTTAACTCTAAGGGGATTTCCCATGCGCACGTTCCTTCGCCCGGCCCTCGTTGCCGCTCTTCTTCTTTCCGCAACGCCTGTTCTCGCTCAAGAGGCAGAGAGCAAAGCGCTGACAATCAATGGGTCGGCGACGCTGACCAGCGATTATCGCTATCGCGGCATTTCTCAGACCGACAAGGATTTTGCGGTTCAAGGCGGCCTGACGGTCAGCCACACGTCCGGCGCCTATGTCGGCATCTGGGGCTCTTCGGTGGATGATTATATTGCCGGCGGCAGCGATCAAGAAATTGATCTTATTGCCGGCTATAAGAAGACCGTCGGTGGCACCACGCTCGATTTTGGCGGCATTTATTATTATTATCCGGGCGCTGAAAAGATCACGGCCGGTTATGATTCCGACTTTCTTGAGCTTTATGGCAGCGTTGCCCAAACCTTTGGTCCAGCCACCGTCAAGCTGGCGACGGCCTATGCGCCAAAGTCGAGCGCGCTCAGCCTGGGCAATGGCAAGGAAGATAATTTCTACATGAATCTCGGCCTGTCCGGCGCAATCCCGAACACACCGATCAGCCTGAGCGCAGGCGTCGGCCGGACATTCACCAAGAGCTTCCTATCGGGCGGCCAAAAATATACGGATTGGTCGCTGGGCGCGAGCTACACGACCGGTCCGGTCACGTTCGGCCTGTCCTATGTTGATACCAGCTATGCCAAGGGTGCTGTTGTCAGCTCCACCGGAAAGGATGTGGCCAAGGGCGGCATCTTCGGCACGATTGGCGCTGCCTTCTGATAAAAAGGGCGCGGTCCTTTTCGGGCCGCGCCGCTTTTTTTGAAGTTCAGACAGACTTAAGAAAGGCGGGGCTGGTGACCAGCGCCCGCCTTTTTAATGGGTCAGATTATCATTGTGGGGTCGTGGCCCGGGCATTCTGCCCATCGCCTTCGGGGGCTGCGATAATGTCGCGCGTGGTGGCACCCTTATCGACAACGTCTGTGCCGGGATCCCCTGCGTTGGAGCGGATGCCCGGCTGCGCGTCGCCGAGCTTGACGCCATCCGTCGTTACCTTGCTGCGCGAGCGCCCACGAAGTACCCGTCGGCGGCCGAGGTCA
>RFSU01000228.1 GCA_009923795.1 Sphingomonadaceae bacterium | reverse complement strand
CGTTAATTCCCGCATGGCGTCGTCCAGCCCGTCGAGCGTCAGCGGGTACATACGATCATTCATCAATTCGCGAATAATTTTCGTCGATTGCGAATAGCCCCAATGCGCCTCTGGCGTTGGATTGAGCCAGACTGTCGCGGGGTAGGTATTGGCCACCCGTTGCATCCAGGCCGCGCCCGATTCTTCGTTGAAATGCTCAACCGAACCGCCCGGATGGGTGATTTCATAGGGGCTCATCGCCGCATCACCGACGAACACGACTTTATAATCATGCGGGAATTTATGAAGTACATCCCAAGTCGGCGTCCGCTCTGAAAAGCGACGGCGGTTGTCCTTCCACAGGCCTTCATAGAGGCAATTGTGGAAATAGTAGAATTCCAGATTCTTAAATTCTGTCGTCGCGGCGCTGAACAATTCTTCGACCAACTTCACAAAGGGATCCATAGACCCCCCGACATCGAGCAGCAGCAGAACCTTAATCGCGTTGCGCCGTTCCGGGCGCATATGGATATCGAGCCAGCCCTGACGCGCAGTGCCATCAATGGTTGCCTTAATATCTAGTTCTTCTGCGGCCCCATCCCGGGCAAATTTGCGCAGACGACGCAGTGCGATCTTGATATTGCGCGTGCCCAGCTCTCGCGTGTTATCGAGATTCTGGAATTCCCGCTTTTCCCAGACTTTCAGGGCGCGCTTATGCTTGGATTCGCCGCCAATGCGCACGCCTTCAGGGTTATAGCCATTATTGCCAAAGGGGGATGTGCCGCCCGTGCCAATCCACTTGCTGCCGCCTTCGTGGCGTTCCTGCTGTTCCTCAAGGCGCTTCTTGAGGGTGTCCATAATTTCATCCCAAGACCCCAGCGACTCAATGGCCGCCATTTCTTCGGGCGTCAGGAATTTCTCAGCCACCGCACGCAGCCAGTCTGACGGGATTTCCACAGGTTGCGTGCCATATTCCGTCAACAAGTCTTTGAAGACCTTGTTAAAGACCTGATCGAAGCGATCGAGCAGACCTTCATCCTTCACATAAACGGCGCGGGAGAGGTAATAAAACTCCTCTGGAGAACGGCCTATCACCTCCCGGTCCAGCGCCTCCAGAAGCATCAAATGCTCTTTCAGGCTGGCCGGAATGCCGGCGGCACGCAATTCATCCAGGAAGTTAAGGAACATGAGATGCTACCTTAAAAGAGCCTTAGCTCTGTCGCCGCGCCATGAAGGCAAGCCGTTCAAACAGCATCACATCCTGCTCATTCTTCAGCAGGGCACCATGCAGCGGCGGGATGGCCTTGGTCGGGTCCTTATTCTGGAGCACATCCAGGGGCATGTCTTCGGCCAGCAGCAGCTTTAGCCAATCGAGCAATTCCGACGTTGATGGCTTCTTCTTGAGGCCCGGCACGTCGCGGACTTCGTAGAAGATATCGAGCGCCTTGGAGACGAGGATCTTTTGAATGCCGGGGAAGTGCACGTCGATGATCGACAGCATCGTCTCCCGATCTGGGAATTTGATATAGTGGAAAAAGCAGCGGCGCAGAAACGCGTCGGGCAACTCCTTTTCGTTGTTCGACGTGATGACAACAATCGGCCGTTCCTTGGCCGCGATTGTTTCTTGCGTTTCGTAAACGTCAAAGCTCATCCGGTCGATTTCCTGAAGCAAGTCGTTCGGAAACTCGATATCGGCCTTGTCGATTTCATCGATCAACAAAACGGGCAGCTGAGGGCTTTCAAAGGCCTCCCAAAGCTTTCCCTTCTTAATGTAGTTGCGAATGTCGTGGACGCGCTCATCGCCCAACTGGCCGTCGCGCAAACGGGCAACGGCATCATATTCATACAGGCCCTGATGCGCTTTGGTCGTGGACTTAATATTCCATGTGATCAGCGGCGCATTGAGCGCCTTTGCTACTTCTTCTGCCAGCACGGTTTTACCCGTGCCCGGCTCACCCTTGACGAGAAGGGGGCGTCGCAGCGTGGCAGCGGCATTCACTGCGACCTTCAGGTCATCAGTGGCGACATAGGATTGGGTGCCTTTAAAGCGCATCGACATTTCCTTTGACGTAAACGGCAAGTTCAATCCCGGATAGGCACGGCTGTTTGCGCTGGCAAGCGGGTATTTGTGCAAAAAGTAGACGGCGCGCGGCATGGGCGGGCCCTTAAAAAGCAAAACGCCCGGACCTTTTCAGATCCGGGCGTAATGCGTGACGAAATAAATTTCGTCCGCCCCCATTATTTTTAATCTTAGGGCGTCCTTTAATAGGACTGCTTCCCAAAATCTCCCCGAACCTTTGGCCAAAGCCCGTGTTCAGAATTTTGAGGTAACGCATCCTTCCATAGCTGTCATCGGCTTGCTGGGGGCAGTGAAGCGTTTTGCAGGGCGCTGTTGTGAATCAGCAACATATGCTCCAGCCATTGCCAGTCGGCCTTGCGGCTTGTAGACCGCCCCACAATGCTTCTGACCCAATATGAACGCTTCATCGCCAAACGATATCTTCTGCCGGGCAAGGGTGAGGGGTTTATCTTCCTTGTGGCAACCATCAGCTTGGTCGCCGTCATGCTGGGCGTGGCGGCTTTGATTATCGTGATGAGCGTGATGAATGGATTTCGCGCTGAGCTGTTTGACAAAATTGTCGGCCTTAATGGGCACGCTGTTGTTCAAGGCTATGGCGGGCGACTGCCGAACTGGCAGGAAATTGTCCGTGAGGCGCGCCGCACGCCGGGCGTCACATCGGCAACGCCACTGATCGAACAGCCCTTGATGGCGACCTATAGTGGCCGGGTGGAAGGCATTTTGGTGCGCGGCATGCGGGTGGAGGATATTCGATCCAACCCAACATTCACGAAGAATTTGGTGGCCGGCTCTATTCGGGAGGTCACCCCCGGCAGCGGTAAC
>RFSU01000227.1 GCA_009923795.1 Sphingomonadaceae bacterium | reverse complement strand
GATGATGGCGCTAAATGCACCAGCTTCGTTCATGGCGAGATCGGCCAGAACCTTGCGGTCCAGCTCAACGCCAGCCAGCTTCAGGCCATGCATGAACTGACCATAGGTCAGGCCTTCGACGCGAACAGCAGCGTTAATACGCTGGATCCAAAGCGCGCGGAAGGTGCGCTTCTTCGCCTTGCGGTCGCGATAGGCATATTGGCCAGACTTTTCGACAGCCTGACGGGCGATGCGAATCGTATTCTTCCGACGGCCGTAAAAGCCTTTGGCGGCGTCTAGGATACGCTTATGTTTGGCGTGCGTGGTTGTACCGCGCTTAATGCGTGTCATGGTCTCGCGCTCCTTATCTTAGGCCGTAGGGGGCCCAGGCTTTGACTGTCGCTGTATCAGCGTCAGACAAAACAGAGGTGCCGCGATTTTGGCGGATATACTTGCCATTATGGCTGATCAGCCGGTGGCGTTTGCCAGCAACGCCGTGTTTCAGCTTGCCGGTGGCGGTCATCTTGAAGCGCTTCTTGACGCCGCTCTTCGTCTTCAGTTTGGGCATTTTCGTCCTTTCAAATTCGACGATTTCGCATCAGCCGTGGCAGCCCTTTCAGCCAGGCCGATCGCATAACAATCGTGCGGAAGAGCGCGCTATTAGGCAGCGCGGGCAAAAAAGGCAAGTCCAACCCTGCAGGAAAGCCGAGTTGACGACTCCCGCCCACCATGGCAGGGGCCGCTCTGCCGCGGGTGTAGCTCAATGGTAGAGCAGAAGCTTCCCAAGCTTAAGACGAGGGTTCGATTCCCTTCACCCGCTCCAGCTTTCCATCTTTAAGACTGGCGGCCATGCGCTGATTGGTTAGAGATGCCTTTATTCAGGGCAGGGTGGAGATTCAGGTGACGGCACAGGCGCATAAGGAACAGGCTATTCCGCCTGCCATCCGGTTTCTTCTGAGCACCATCCTGCTCAACGCCATTGGCTTTGGCATCATCATTCCGGTCATGCCGGAATTGGTGATGGATTTGGGGGATGCCAGCCTGTCGGAGGCGACGGCCATTGGGGGGTCGCTCTCGCTGCTTTATGCCGCGACGCAATTTGTCTTTGGCCCTTTGGCGGGCAATTTGTCGGATCGTTTTGGGCGGCGTCCGGTTTTGCTCGGTTCGCTCTTTGGCTTTTCGGCGGATTTTCTGGTGCTGGCCTTCGCGCCCACTTTGGGTTGGCTCTATGTTGGGCGGTTTCTCTCGGGCATCTTCGGCGCGTCCAATGCGCCGGCGCAATCGGCCATTGCCGATCTTGTGCCGCCAGATGGGCGGCCTCGGCTGTTTGGCTTTATCGGCGCGGCCTTTGGCATTGGTTTTGTCATTGGCCCCGTGATTGGCGGGTTGCTGGGGGAATTGGGCCATCGGGTTCCCTTCTTTGCCGCGGCCGCCTTGGCCCTTACGAATTTTATCTATGGGATGATCGTCTTTCCAGAGACGCTCAAGCCTGAAAATCGGCGCTCTTTTGATTGGCGGCGGGCCAATCCGGTTGGCTCCCTGCTCAATGTGCGCAAGCTGCCGGGCATCTTGCCGCTCGCCATTGTCTATATGCTCTGGCAGGTCGCGAGCCTCATCTATCCGATGATTTGGAATTTCTACACCTATGGCCGGTTCGGATGGACATCGGGCATGGTCGGCCTGTCGCTCGCCGGGGTGGGCCTTGGCATGGCGCTGGTGCAGACCTTTGTGACGGGCCGTCTCGTCCGCACCTTGGGGGAGCGAAAGGCGGCTATGCTCGGCATCGGCATCGGCGCGCTCTCCATGTTGGCCTATGCCTTTGCGCCTTATGGTTGGCTGGCCTTGCTGCTGATCATTCCCATGGTGTTTCAAGGGCTCGCCCAACCGGCGTTAACGGCGATGATGTCGCGCCGCGCCACGGCAGACACGCAAGGGGAGGTTCAGGGCTTTGCCTCTAGCCTGATGGCGCTGGGGTCGATCATCGCGCCGTCTGTGTTCAATCCGCTGCTGGCTTGGTTCACGGGTCCTGCGGCCCCGGTTGAGTTCTGGGGCGCGGCCTTTCTGGCTGCGGCGGTCATTGCTGGCCTTGCGCTCATCTTGCTCTGGCAGATGCGGTCCTTGGGCGCAGAGGCCCGGCCCTAGGCGTCAAATCCCGCCGATCACGCTATCGCGGCCCAGCTTTGCCAATTCCGCGATCAGCGCCTGTGCGCAGGCATCAAGGCCTGCTTGATCGACCGAGCGGATGACGAAGTTCGACCCGACCTTGTCTTCGCGGAAAAAGGGGTAGCTGCCAATCTGACATCCCTCATGCGCCTTTTCGACGGCGGCGAGCATGTCGGAGATTTCGCTCTCGGCGACCCAGCAGCCCACCGATTGAGAGAGAAGCGGGCGGCCGCCCTCCAGCGTGCCGGTCAGCGCGTCGAGCATCCCGGCGGTGATGTGCGGCACACCGGCCATGATGAAGATATTGCCATGGCGAATGCCGGGCGCGCCCGACATGCGATTGGGGATGAGGTCTGCGCCATCGGGCACGCGCGCCATGCGCAGCCGGGCTTCGGTAATGCCGCCGCGCTGGCCATAATAGGCATGGAGCATCGCGCTCGCCTCTGGGTGGATCACAACGCCCACGCCCAGCGCCTTGGCAATGGCATCCACCGTAATGTCATCATGCGTCGGGCCGATGCCGCCGGTGGTGAAGAGATAGTCATAGCGTCCGCGCAGGGCGTTCACGCAATCGACAATTTCCTCTTCAATATCGGGGACGATCCGCACCTCGCGCAGGCGGATGCCTTGCAGGTTCAGCCAGAGCGCAATCTGGCTCACATTCTTGTCCTGCGTGCGGCCGGACAAGATTTCATCGCCAATGACCGCAAGGGCGGCCGTCCAAATACGTTCTGTGCTCATAAGGGATAGGCTATAGCGCAGGCGCGGCAACAGGAAA
>RFSU01000226.1 GCA_009923795.1 Sphingomonadaceae bacterium | reverse complement strand
ACCTGCCAGCTGACCGGCGTTTCGGCATTGTCGAAGAAGAATTCGCAGAAGGTGTGATCGCCTTCTTCACCGGTCATCTGCTTGATCGGGCGGCGCGTGATGCCGGGCTGGTTCAGATCGATCAAAAGATAGGTGATGCCATCATGCTTGGGCGCGTCCGGCTCAGTCCGCACCAGCATAAACATGTGCGTCGATTGCATACCCTGCGACGTCCAGATTTTCTGGCCGTTGATGATCCACTTGCTCCCGTCCGCCGAAAGCTCGCCCTTGGTGCGGACGCTTGCCAGATCAGACCCAGAGCCGGGCTCTGAATAGCCCTGCCCCCAAATATATTCGCCCGACATGGTTTTGCGGATGAACAGCTCTTTCTGCTCCTCCGTGCCTTTCTCCAGCAAAGTCGGCACGGTCATGCTCATGCCGTTGCCACCCATTTCCATGGGAGCACGCATTTTGCCAAACTCTTCGCGGATCACCTGCGCCTTGATCACGTCAACCGGTTGTTCGGAGCCGCCATAAAGTTTGGGAATCGAGCGATAGAGATAGCCCTTATCGGTCGCTTTCAGCCGGAAGTCCTTGATGAAAGCCTTCAGATCAGCGCCGCGTAACTCAGCCGCTGGGGCCCACGCCGCTTTCAGGAATGAACGGACTTGTTCGCGAAACGCCTCCGCTTCCGCGCCATAGCTTAGGTCCATCTCAGCTATCCTTCTTTGCGTCGCGCTCGGCTTTCCAGATCATGGCGCTGGCCTGTGTAGACAGACCCATATTGAGCGCTTCTTGGTCGAACTGCGCTTCGAACGCCCAATCCTCCGCATTGTTGAGATTGGCCTTCATGTAACGATAGCCGGTGCGCGGCCCATCGGCGAGTTTGTGCGCAATCTTAAGCGTTTCCTCGCGTAACGCATCGTCTTCGAAAAGCTTTGTGTAAAGCCCCTTGGCAAAGGCCTCTTCTGACGAAAGCTTCTCGGAAAGCAGAAAAAGCTCCCGCGCCACGCCCGTGCCAACAATCTTGGTCCAGAACCAGCTTGATCCGAAATCCCCGCCCGCGCCAATCTTGTCAAAGGCTGAGAGGAAAGTCGCTGCTTTCCCCGCAAAGCGCAAATCACAGGCGCCCGCGATGCCAATGCCAGCGCCTGCGACAGGGCCGTTGATCATCGCAATTGTCGGCTTGTGCATTTCGTGGAGCAGGCGCGACGTTTCCATAAAGCCGCGCAGCCGCGCATAGCCTTGTTCGGTCCGGCTCCCTTCTTCATGTCTGGCGACAACCGGCCCGCCGCGATCGCCCTTCAGATCGCCTCCCGAACAGAAGCCGCGCCCGGCACCCGTCACGACGACACAGCCGACGGATGTATCGCGCGCGGCATCTGCCGTCGCATCGGCAAGCGGGGCCATGATCGAACCATCAAGCGCGTTCAGCCGGTCTGGTCGGTTGAGCATGATGATCCGCACACCCGACTGGTTTTCGATCAAGACGGTGTCTTCGCTCACTTGCCCCCCAATTCCCAATGCCTCGCCATCATCTGGGCCGCCTTTTGTGCGAGCGCCCTCGGCACTTCGGGATACATGGGTAACGGATTGTCTTTGCTCGGCAAGGCAATAGTCGCCGTCGCCCGCACCGATTCCTCGCCGCGCTGGTTGACGAATTTGACGGCGACATCGACCAGATTTTGGCCATCCTCTACCCGCTTGGCGAGGACCTCGCCGGTCACAGTCTGGGTGTCGCCCATATAGTTGAACTTGCGGATTTCATCATGAACGTGCGTCACAATCGCATCATCACCCATCCAGTCAGACAAATATTGGTGCAGATAATTTTCGCGCATCACCCCGTAATCATAGGCCATCGGGTTGCCGATCGCCTGCGCCCATTTCGGGTCCCAATGCAGCCGTTGCGCGACATCAGGAATGCCATGTTCATTCTTCACGTAGAAGGCCGGGATGCGTTGGCGGTTCTTGTGCGCCAAACGATTGGCCGTCGGCGCATAGGGCACAAAGCCATAGCCACCGGCGTGGAAGCAGATCACATCGGTCACGGTCAGCGGCCCCTTCGCCTGCGTGCCGAGGCTATCACCCTTCTCGACATCTTCAAACCAGCGCTTGGCCGCACCTTGCACCTGTTCTGCGGCATAGATTTCCTCTATTTGCGCGAACTCCTCATCCGTATAGGTCGCAGGTTCAATCGAAAGGTTCTTGCCCTTCATAGCCGCCGTCTTGCGTTCGGTCAGCACGCGCAAGATGCGGTAGACGGCCACGACTTCGCCGCGTTGGTTGACCTTTACATCGCGGCGAACGGCAATCACTGACTTGCCAGCAAATTCGGACGCCTTCACTTCACACGTCTCATCACCATTGAAGCTGTAAATCGTATCGCCGGGGCGGACGGGGCGATAAAAATCCCATTGTGATCCCGAAACGAAAACGTGAATTCCGCGGAACAGCGATTTGCGCAGCGCCTTGATTTCGTCGGGCACGGGATCACCGAGCATCGGCCGATTGATCTGCGCACACATCATGCCTGGCGCGATGACGCCGCCCCAACGCGTTTTGCGGGCATAGTCCGGATCACAATAGAGCGGGTTATCATCGCCGCAGCCGTGCGCGAAGTTGCGGATATTATCTTCCGTCGCGGTCTGGATATATTCGCGGGTTTTCGCCGCCTGATCATAGCCGAGCAGCTTGCGCTGACGCTCAATATCATGATCGGTGATCTCATAATCAACGGCTTTCTGCCACTCTTCGCTTTCGAGAATATCCTTCTTGGCTTCGGCCATCGCAATCGCTCCTTGAATTCAGTTATATAACTAGGTAAGCTAAGCGCTACTTGTTGGCAAGAGAGTAGCAGCATGGATGCAGGAGAGTTTTTCACCGACCCCGCAACGGGCATTACCGTGCGGCGGATTTCGGATGCTCTCAAAGTCCGCGCCCATCATCAAGGCGACGAAATCGCGCATTCGGATGGCGTTCGCGAGCTGA
>RFSU01000225.1 GCA_009923795.1 Sphingomonadaceae bacterium | reverse complement strand
ACCATGTATGAGGCGACAGCGCGCAAGACCAGCTTTGCCAATGCGCTCAGCAAGCCGGGCGACCGGGTGTACGGCATTTTCAACTGGTACGCGCCCTACCATGTCTACGCCGCCGCGCTTCAGCAGGCGCTGTTCTTCAACGCTTATGTCCATAAATCGGGGATCAAGCCTGATCAGGTGGCACAGATCGCACTCAACGGGCGGCGCAATGCCGAGCATAACGAGAATGCGGTCTATCGCACCCCGATGACACTTGATGACTATATGGCCTCGCCCGTTATCGCGACGCCGGTGCGGCTGTTTGATTGCGATGTGCCGATTGACGGATCGACCGCGATCATCCTCAGCCACCGCGATGCGGCAAAGGACGGCCCCAATCCGCTCACTTGGATCGAGGCGGTGGGCAGCTCCATGCAATATCGCAACAGCTGGGTGCAGATGGAGGGCGACGCGATTGCGACCCAGTGTCAGCCCGAAGTCGCCAAGATGATGTGGAACCGCACGGATTTGACCGTGAAGGATATCGACGTGGCCGAGCTTTATGATGGCTTTTCCTATCACACGATTAACTGGCTCGAAAATTTGGGCGTGTGCGACCGGTGGGGCGCGAAGGATTTTATCGACGGCGGGCACCGCATTGCGCTTGATGGCGAATTCCCGATCAACACCAATGGCGGCGCACTCTCTGCCGGGCGAATGCACGCTTATGGTCAAGTGCACGAGGCGTGCCTTCAGCTCTGGGGACAAGCTGGCGTCCGTCAGGTAAAGGGCAAGAAAGCTGGCGGGCCAAAAGTTGCAGTGATGACAACGGCAGGCGGGCCGCTCGCCGGAGCGTTCCTATTGGCACGGGATTAAGGAGACAGATGATGACCAATCCATTGAGCTACGCAGGGAAGCGCGTTGTAATCGCCGGGTGCTTTTCCGGCATGGGAGAGGCCTGCGCCCGCGCGCTCGTTGATTTGGGTGCGGAGGTGCACGGCGTCGACATCCGCCCTTCCCCGGTCAGCATGGCCAGTTTTACCGAGCTTGATCTGAAGGACTGGGCCGCGATTGACCACGTTGTTGCCGCTATCGGCGGCGAGGTGGACGGCGTGTTCAACTGCGCGGGCCTGCCCCAGACCTTCCCGGCGGCGGATGTGGTCGCGGTCAACTTTCTCGGCATTCGTCACTGGAGCGAGCAGTGGATGCCCCGGATGAAGCGCGGCGCGGCCATTGTTAGCGTCTCCTCCAATGCGGCCATGGGCTATATGCAACGCGTGCCCTTACTGCGCGAATTTATCGCGACTACCGACAAGGCGGCAGCGCTCGATTGGGTCGCGGCGCACGCGGACGACGTGGCGGACGGCTATGGCTTCTCAAAGGAAGCACTCGCCGTCTGGACGCAGATGCGCAGCGTTGACCTGATCGCTGAAGGAAAGCGGATCAACTGCACCTTCCCCAGCCCGACAGCAACACCAATGATGAAGGATTTCGAGAAGATCGCACCCAAAATGGTGTTCGATTTCTTTGCAAAGCCGATCAACCGGCAAGCGACGCCTGAAGAACAGGCCTGGCCGCTGATCCTGCTCAACAGCCCCGCCGCAAGCTTCATCAGCGGCGTCTGCCTGCCCGTTGATGCGGGCTTCACCGGCGGTGTGCTGACCGGCGAAATCGACATGGCCGCGTTCCGCGCCTCGCTTTCAGGAGGTCAATGATGTTCAAACTCAAACATCCCGAAAGCATCTACGTTGGCGGCGAATGGGTCCGCGTTGACGGGCGGGAGGCAGTGATCAACCCCGCCGACGAAAGCCTGATCTTCATGGCCCCCGTTGGCACGGCACAGCTGGTGAATGACGCGATTGGTGCCGCGCGCGATGCGTTTGACAAGGGGCCATGGCCGCGTCTCAGCCAGCAGGCGCGCATCGCCAAGCTCACCGAATTTCTCGACGCGATTGACCGGCGAAAGGCCGAGATCATTGACCTGATCATCGCCGAGGCAGGCTCAACGCGGATGCTGGCGGACTTCTTGCAATATGGCATCCCGATGAACCACGCCCGCGCCACGGTTGCCACCTCGGCGCGGCCAGCCAGCATGACGCTGCCGGTTGAGATCAACCCCAACGCGCAGGGAACAAGAACGCTGGGCGTCAATACGGTAGTGCGCGAACCGATGGGCGTAGTCGCGGCGATCACGCCATACAACTTCCCGTTCTTTCTCAACATCGGCAAAGTCATCCCTGCACTTGCGGTCGGTTGTACGGTGGTGCTCAAGCCGTCACCCTATACCCCCATCGAAGCATTGCTCCTCGGCGAGATCGCGGATGAGGTCGGTCTGCCCAAAGGCGTATTAAGCGTCGTGACCGGTGACGTTGAAGCAGGCACTTTGCTCACCACGGACAAGCGGGTTGATCTGGTTCACTTCACCGGGTCTGACAAGGTCGGCTCAATGATCCAGGCGCAGGCCGCACCAACGCTCAAACGCTGCATCATGGAGTTGGGCGGCAAATCGGCGATGATCGTCCGCGAAGATGCGGACCTGATGGCGGCGGCGCAATCGGGCATGGGCGGCTTCATCACCCATGCCGGGCAGGGCTGTGCGCTGCATACCCGGCACCTCGTCCATAATTCGGTCAAGGCACAGTATATCGAGACGGTAAAGGCCATGCTCGGCCATGTGAAGATTGGCAATCCGGTTGACGCATCAGTCAGCTTCGGCCCGTTGATCCGCGAAGTCGCGCGCAAGCGCAGCGAGGATTATGTCCAGATCGCGCTTGATCAGGGCGCGACATTAGTGAGCGGCGGCAAGCGGCCGGATGGTTTGGACAAGGGGTTCTTCTTTGAACCGACGCTCTTTACCGACGTCGATAATGGTTCCCGCCTCGCGCAAGAGGAAATCTTCGGGCCCATAGGCGCGGTGATCGGTTTCGACAGCGACGAAGAAGCGATCGCCATCGCCAATGACAGTGACTTTGGCCTGTCGGGCGGCGTGTTCTCGGCCAATGTCGGCCTAGCCTATGAAATGGCGCTACAAATTCGCACCGGCGGCGTCAGC
>RFSU01000224.1 GCA_009923795.1 Sphingomonadaceae bacterium | reverse complement strand
CGTCGGATTGTCCGCCAAGTTCGGCCTCCGCATCCGCGGCAGCCTTTTCAGCGGCGCGATTGGCTGCATCACGCTCGGCGCGCAGCTCTTCGATCAGGGCCGCCCGATCCCCTTCTAGGCGGGTGTCTTCGACAGCCTTAATGCCCTTCAGTTTAGCGGCTTTGGCAACCGTGGCATCCAGCTCTCGCTGCGAGCACAGGGCAAGGGCGACAGGGTCTTTCGGCGTGATGTCGGCAATATTCCAATGGGTGCGTTCGCGCAGCGCCTGAATGGTGTTGCGCGTCGTGCCAATGAGCTTGCCGATTTGCCCGTCTGACAATTCGGGATGGTTGCGGATCAACCAAGCCACGCCATCGGGCTTGTCCTGCCGCTTAGACACCGGCGTATAGCGCGGGCCCTTGGTGCGGGTCGGCGCTTCGGGGGCCTTGATCATCACCAGATCATAATTGGGATCCGCCTGACCCTTTTCAATTTCGGCCTGCGTGAGTTCGCCCGCACGCACAGGGTCACGACCCATCAGCTTGGTGCCAGATGTTTCATCGGCAATGGCCTGAATTTCAAGGATGTGCAGGCCGCAAAAACGGGCGATCTGCTCAAAGGTCAGCGCGCTATTGTCGACCAGCCATGCGGCAGTCGCATGAGGCATGAGCGGTTGGGCCACGGAGTTTCTCCCAAAATAATGAGGGCCGCCCCTCACGGAGCGGCCGGATGTATGCCGCTGATCTAGTCGTGCTGAGCGCCAAGGGCAAGAGTTTCGGTCCATTCAGCTGATTTTGCGGCACATCAGGCCCCCGCATAAGTCTTGATTTGAAATGCGTTCCCCGTCATCCCTTGGGTAAATTAGATCATAAATGGAGAGCGCCATGGCGGACACCCTGAAATTGCCCAGCGATATTGCAGCGGCACTGGCCGATCCAAAGGCGTACGGCCAATGGGCTGGCCTTCAGGATAAATTCGCTTGGGCGCGCCAGAACATGCCTTTGGGCGTGGCCGAAGTGCCCGGCTTTGACCCGTTTTGGGCTGTCACGCGCCATGCCGACATCATGGAAGTGAGCCGAAACAACAAGCTCTTCGCCTCAGGCATCCGGCAAACGACTTTGGCGCAGAGCCTTGTTGATCAGGCGATCCGCAGTCAGATACCCGATGGGCATCTGATTCGCTCTTTGGTGCAGATGGATGCGCCGGACCACATGAAATATCGCTTGCTCACGCAGGCCTGGTTCATGCCGAAGAATCTGCGGACATTGGAAGAGCGCATTCGCGAAATTGCCCGCGAAACGGTTGATCATATGCTCTCGCTGGATGGGGAATGCGATTTCGCAACAGATGTGGCGCTGCATTATCCCTTGCGTGTCGTCATGAATATCTTGGGCGTTCCGCGGGAAGATGAGCCCCGCATGTTGATGCTGACGCAACAGCTGTTTGGGTCAACCGACCCCGAGCTGAATCGCGCCCGTGCGGAAATTAATGATCCGATGGCCGCCCTCCAGATGCTGCAATATGTCGTCGCGGACTTTGAAACCTATTTTAAAAATCTAACCGAAGACCGCCGGAAAAATCCGCAAGAAGATGTGGCAACCGTGCTGGCGAATGCGACGGTTAATGGCGCGCCCATCCCGGATCGGGAACTAAATGGCTATTACATTATCGTCGCAACCGCAGGGCATGACACAACGTCTGCCTCGACTGCCGGGGCGATGATGGAATTGGCCCGCAACCCGGCGCTGTTTGAGCGTTATCGTGCCGCCGAAACAGACAAAGCGGGCCTGATTGAAGAGGCCATCCGCTGGACAACGCCGGTGCAGCATTTCATGCGCTCGGCCACCGAAGATACGGAATTGGGCGGGCAGAAAATCAACGCGGGTGACTGGCTGATGCTGTGCTATGTTTCGGGCAATCGAGATGAGGCCGTCTTTGCGGACCCGATGACGTTCAATCCAGATCGCACCCCTAACAACCAGATTGCTTTTGGCTTTGGCGGCCATGTCTGCCTTGGTCAGCATTTGGCGCGCATGGAAATGCGCATCTTGATGGAAGAGCTTTTGCCGCGCCTCAAATCTGTCGAATTGGCAGGCGATCCGGCGCGGGCGGAATCGATCTTTGTCGGCGGGCTGAAGCGTCTGCCGATCCGGTTCAAGGCGGCGTAAGGCGGACTTAACCCCGGCCGCGATAGCCGGGGACGTCCTGATCTGGGATCCAGACGTCTTTGGGCGGCGCGCCCGATTGCCAGAACACATCGATGGGAATGCCACCGCGCGGATACCAATAGCCGCCGATGCGCAGCCAGAGGGGCTTCATTTCGGTAAAGAGCCGCTGGCCAATGCCGACGGTGCAATCCTCATGAAAGCCCGCATGGTTACGAAAGGCACCCAGAAACAGCTTCAGCGACTTGGATTCCACAATCGTCTGATCGGGTACATAGTCGATGACGATATGCGCAAAATCTGGCTGGCCCGTCACGGGGCACAGCGATGTAAACTCTGGCGAGACAAAGCGCACAAGATAGGGGGAGCCCGGCCGCGGGTTGGCCGGATAGTCGAGTATGGCGTCTTCCGGGCGGGCGGGAAGCGCGCTGACCTGTCCGAGATGCTTAAGTGTCATGGCCGTGCCTTTACGCTAGGTAGGGCGCAATGACCATATTAATCCCCCTTTTGGGCGACCAACTTTCGTTTGGGGTGTCCTCGCTCGCAGGGGCTGACCCCGCGAACAGCATCGTCTTGATGATGGAGGTGGCGGAAGAAACCACCTATGTCCGCCACCATAAGCGCAAAATCGCCTTCATCCTGTCGGCCATGCGCCATCATGCCGATGCTTTGCGGCAGGCGGGCTGGACAGTTGATTATGTTCGGCTGGACGATCCCGAAAATAGCGGCAGCTTTTCCGGCGAAGTGGCCCGCGCCTTGGGCCGGCATGGCTGTTCAGAAATCCGCGTGACTGAGGCCAGCGAATGGCGCGTGCAGGCGGCTATGGCGGGCTGGGCGCAGGCGCTGGGCGTATCGGTAGAGATTCTGCCCGACACGCGCTTTGTCAC
>RFSU01000223.1 GCA_009923795.1 Sphingomonadaceae bacterium | reverse complement strand
GCAGCGGTTTATATAAGTTTGTGACAGGGCATCGCCGGGGTTGAGGCTGAGGCACTTTTCAAAGCGCGCAATAGCCTTATCCCAATTTGCTGCGCGATAATCTGCAATGCCTTCACCAAAATGGCCGACCACATCCAAAAGATTTGGGAATGTTTGGTTGTCGTGAAAGTCAAGGATTTCAAAGACGCGAACCGGCTGAGTTTTGCCCTTCACAACCACCAAATCAATGTCCCGCACGCGATAGGTTCCGCGCAATTTATTGACGGTTGTTTCGCTGGCCAAAATGCGTGCTGAATAGGCTTTGCAGGCGCTTTCCAGGCGTGAGGCAAGGTTCACCCCGTCCCCGATCACCGTATAGTCCATGCGCTTGGGGGAGCCAATATTGCCGGACACGACCATGTCGGTGTTAAGGCCAACGCCCATATCGACGGTCTTCAGGCCTTCCGCCTGACGGGCGTGGTTCCATTCCCACAACTCCCGGATCATGGAAATGGCCGCCCGTGCAGCCCGATCTGGATCATCGTCATGTGCAGCGGGCAGCCCGAAGCACGCCATGATGGCATCGCCAATAAACTTATCCAGCATCCCACCTTCGCGCGTGATGCAGTCCACCATCATCGTGAAATAATCATTGAGGAAGGATACAGTGCCCTGAGCACCATATTCTTCCGTAATGGTCGTGAAACCACGAACATCGGTGAACATGATTGTCGCTTCTGCAGTCACGCCGCCTAAGAAATCGAGGCCCTTTCCATCCAGCATCTGAGACGCGATGACCGGATCCATATAGCGCGACATGGTTGATTTCATGCGCTTTTCGCTGCTGATGTCCTCAAACATCAGCATGGAGCCCAAGGCCGTTTCCCCTTCCGCTGCCAGCAAGGGAGTAAAGGTGATATTCACCGACTTGCTGACGTCGCCGATGGACATGCTCGCATCGGGAAGTGAAAAGCTTTCTTCCGAAGTCTTTGCACGCGCAATTTGATCCAACACCCAGTCGCAATCCTGCCCCAAAACATCTGCCAAGCCTTTGCCCGTCAACGCAGCATCATCGGTTTCCCAAATGCGAAGAGCCGCCGCATTGCTTGTGACGATCTTATCGTCACGATCGAGCGTGATGACGCCATTGGACATGCTTTGCAGCATGGATTCATTGTAGTTTTTGACCCGCTGGACATCGTCGAACAGTTTTGAGTTTTCCAAAGCGATGGAGATTTGGGCCGTAAAGGCCTTTAGTCTTTGCTCATCTTCGTCCGAAAATGTGCCGCCCTTCTTATTGAGAACCTGCGTGACCCCAATGACCCGATTATCCTTGTTGATAATGGGCACGCATAAAATCGATCGGGTGAAAAAGCCCGTCTGCAGATCGAAGGATGGATTGAACCGCAAATCCGCATAGGCATAGGGAATATTCATCGTTGTGCAGGACGTAAAGACTGCGCCTGCAATGCCCATTGCCGCTGGAAAGCGGATTTCCGATATTTCTGCCCCTGTCGCCACCCGAGAAAACAGGGTCTCTGTGGCGGCATCATATAGAAAGATCGTCGCGCGCTCGGCAGCCAACATCTTGGTTGTTTCAGCGACTGCCCGTTCCAGCAGTTTCGACAAATCAAATTCAGAATTAATGTCGGAGACCAGCTCGAGAAACGCCATCTCCTTGATCCGTATCCGGTCTATTTCCTCGATATACTGCATGCTCTGCAAGATGGTGGCGGCATGGTTCGTCATCTCGGACAGCAGATCAAGATCATCGGCTATAAAGCCACCCTGACGCTTGTTGAGACTCTGCATGACGCCAATCATGTCCCCCGACATCGTCCGCACGGGCACACAGGCAATACTGCGTGTGACAAATCCCGTGCGTTCATCGACCGACCGGTTGAACCGCGCATCGTCATAGGGCGCATCAGTGCAGATGGCCTCGCCTGTCTGATAGACATGGCCAGCGATACCGCTGCTGTTCAATATGCGGATTTCGCGCGTCAGATCGCCTTGGGCAATTCGGGAGTAAAGTTCCCCCGATATAGGATCGTTGAGAAACAAAGTGCCGCGTTCACAATCCATTTCCCGCGATGTGAGGCTGACCAGCTCGGCAAGAACGCTATCTAAATCGGTGAGTGCAGCGCACCTCTGTGTGACTTCCAGCAAGATATGTGCGCGACGAAGGGCTACATCCTTGCGGAGTTTGCGCGCCCGAGATGGCGTAATCGCCAGAGCTTTAGTCACGACCTTGTTTCCAACATCAGCCGGAGTTCCTTAATCTGGTTTTGCAGCGCATCCTGATCTCGCGCAGATGCGGCAATCTGACTTGCCAGGGCCTGCGCCGCATCGTTGCGGGCCGCCTCTAACTCGGCGCGCAGCATGTTGATCGTTGCCTTGAGCTGAGTCGTTTCGCCTTGGTGCGCGGCCAGAACGCCTTGAACTTTCGCCTCGTGACGCTGGGCTTCTGTTTCCAGTCGATCCCGCATCGACCCGATTGTCGCACGCAGTTGGCTAAGCTCATCGGCGGAGACAGCTCTTTCAGCCTGCACAGCTGCAGTTGTCCGAGACGCCTCATTCTCAAGCTCGAGCCGCAGTTCAGCGATTGCGCGTTGCAACTGGGCATTGGCAGATCGCACGTCAGACATCTCATCCAATTGCCTCTGTGCGTCCGCCACCTCAAAGGCCTCCAGGATTGCCTGCTAGCGAATAGCGCGTGTCAATCCCGGCAGCACCACTCACCTTAACGGGGACCTCAACGGTGACTGAAACCTGCGGGCTGAGTTGATTGACAATCGCACCCACCCGGCGCGCTGGCGGCGGCGGTGCAGGCGCTTCTGCAACCGACTGTAACACGGGGTCACCGCTATCTTCCGCGTCGGCAGGTGTCGGCGGCGGGGTTGTTGGTACAGGTGAAGGCGGCAATGCCTCAACGGGCGGTGCGGCCACTGCCACCACGGTGACACTCGGTGGCGGCGGGGGTGGCGGTGCTGCTGCTTCTGGCGCTGCAGGTGCACTTGGCGGCGGTGGCGCTGTCCCGGCTGCAGAAGGTGTAGGCGGTGGCGCATCAACTGGAGCCGCAGCTGGCGCAGCAGCTGGGGCTGGCGCATC
>RFSU01000222.1 GCA_009923795.1 Sphingomonadaceae bacterium | reverse complement strand
CACCGAAAAACCTTCAGGTGCCGGAATACGCCTTCACCTCTGATACTGTCATCAAAGTCGGCTGAGGATTAGATCGATGAGTTTTCCTTGGGCAAACGAATATAAGCCAGCCACGGCTTTCACGCGTTATCTAGATGAAAAGCTGCCTTTGCCGCGCTTTGTCTATAACGCCGTTGGTGCGGGCTACCCCGTTCCGCGCAACTTGAATTATTTCTGGAATTTCGGTGTTCTCGCCGGGGTTGCCTTGATGGTTCAAATTGTCACGGGCATCATCCTTGCCATGCATTATGCCGCAGAAGGCACAATTGCCTTTGCCTCGGTTGAGCATATCATGCGCGATGTGAATGGCGGCTGGTTCCTGCGTTATGCGCACATGAACGGCGCATCGATGTTCTTCATCGTGGTCTATACCCATATTTTCCGTGGCTTGTTCTACGGATCTTACAAGCCGCCGCGCGAAATGGTGTGGCATCTGGGCCTTGTCATCTTCTTGCTGATGATGGCCACAGCGTTCATGGGTTATGTTCTTCCTTGGGGGCAGATGAGCTTCTGGGGGGCGAAGGTCATCACCGGCCTGTTCGGCGCGATCCCGCTGGTGGGTGAGCCGATACAGACCTGGCTGCTGGGCGGATTTGCGCCGGATAATGCTGCACTCAACCGCTTCTTTTCGCTCCACTATTTGCTACCATTTGTGATTTTGGGTGTCATCATCCTGCATATTTGGGCACTGCACATTCCCGGCTCTTCAAACCCAACGGGCGTTGAGGTTAAAACAGAGCAAGATACTGTTCCGTTCCACCCCTATTACACGGCCAAGGATGGCATCGGCCTTGCCGCGTTCTTCCTGATCTTCGCAACGCTGTTGTTCTTTGCGCCAAACTTCTTGGGCGAACCGGATAACTATATCCCGGCAAACCCGATGTCGACGCCAGCCAACATTGTGCCTGAATGGTATTTCTGGCCATTCTACGCGATCCTGCGGGCGTTCACGGTGGATTTCTTCTTCATTCCGGCCAAGCTGCTCGGCGTGCTGGCGATGTTCGCTTCGATCCTGTTGCTGTTCTTCCTGCCTTGGCTGGATACGTCTGCTGTACGTTCGGGCCATTATCGGCCGCTGTTCCGGAAGTTCTTCTGGTTCGGTTTGATCCCCTGCATCGTCATTCTCGGCTATTGCGGTGGATCACATGCGACTGATGGCATCGTCTTGGTCAGCCAACTTGCTTCGGCTTATTATTTCGCGCACTTCCTGATCATTCTTCCGATCATTTCGCGCGTTGAAACGCCAAAGCCACTTCCCAACTCCATTACCGAAGCTGTTCTGGCCGCCGCGCCGGGCGCCAAGCTTCAGCCTGCTGAATAAGGACCTTTCGACATGATCCGCATTGGCGCATTTCTTGTTGGGCTCTTCTTCTCGGGCTGGCTGCTTGTGTCCGCCTCGATGGGTGCCTTTAACTTCATCTCCGAACCGCCGGCACCGACCGCTGAGCATGAATTCCACAAACATCCCAAGGAAGTGGACTTCTCGTTCGACGGACCGCTCGGCAAGTTTGATCGTGCGCAATTGCAGCGCGGGCTTCAGATCTATCGCGAAGTCTGCTCGGCTTGCCACAGCCTGAAATATGTCTCGTTCCGCGATTTTGCGGCGCTGGGCTATAATGAAGGCCAGATCAAGACCATCGCGCAAGAATGGCCTGCAGAAACGCCATCGGTGAACCCCGACACCGGTGAAGCGACGACCCGCAAGCCAATCGCAACGGACAAGATTCCGTCTCCCTATCCGAATGAGATTGCCGCGCGGGCCGCCAATAACAACGCCGTTCCGCCAGACCTCTCTTTGATGACGAAAGCGCGCCATGGAGGATCGGCCTATGTCTATTCTCTGCTGACGGGATACCAGAACCCTCCAGCGGAATTGGCAAAGAAGTTCCCGGACTCCATGCCAAGCGCAACTACGCACTATAATCCTTATTTTGCGAACCTGAACCTCGCGATGGCAGCCCCGCTGAACACCGACGGACAGGTGACCTATGGCGAAGGCGCGCCCAAGCCAACGGTTTCGCAGATGGCGAAGGATATTTCGGCATTCCTGACATGGACAGCAGAACCAAAGCTGGAACAGCGCAAGCGCGCTGGCACGGCCGCTGTTATCTTCCTGCTCATCTTCTTGGGGCTCTGCATTGGCGCCTATAAGAATATCTGGGCAGATAAGAAGACGGTCGCCTAATCCATCTTGACGAGATGCATGAAAAGGCCCGGTAGAGCGATCTGCCGGGCCTTTTCTTTTGTTAGTCATCGCCTGCGAACCCTTCGACGGGCCTATGATCAATTAAGGAGCTGTTTCTGATGTCCCTGCCCTTTTCACTCGCTGGCCGCACGGTTCTGATCACGGGGGCCTCTTCTGGCCTAGGCGCCCATTTTGCCGGGCTCTTTGCAAAGGCTGGGGCCAATATTGTTCTGGGCGCACGCCGGGCAGACAGGGTCGCCACCCTGGCCGCCAAGTTGAATGAGTCCGGGGTGGCTGCGTTGGCCGTGGCCCTAGATGTCACGAATGAGGTGTCGCTGAAGGCCGCTTATGACGCCGCAGAGGCGCGCTTTGGCACAGTGGACACTATCATCGCCAATGCAGGGACATCCGCCGCTGGCCGCTCCACCGAAATCAGCGATGCCGATGTGCGCATGGTGACCGACACCAATTTCATCGGTGTCTATCTGACGGCACGGGAAGGCGCACGACGCCTCATCGCCGCCGGATCGCGCGAAACGGGCAAGGGGCGGATCATCCTGATCGGATCCATTACATCGCATCTGACGGGGGAAGGCGATTCTGCCTATGCGGCCACCAAGGCCGCCGTTGCCCATCTCGGCCGCAATCTTGCGCGCGAATGGGTGCGCCAAGGCATTAATGTGAACACGATCCAGCCCGGCTATATCCAGACCGAAATTGCGGGCGATTTTTTCCAGACCGATCTCGGCATGGCGAAGGTCGCAGCCTTCCCTCGCAAACGGCTTCAATCGATCGACTCGCTGGATGCAATGATGCTCTATTTCGCGTCAGACGCCTCTGCTGCGACCACGGGATCGACGATCGATA
>RFSU01000221.1 GCA_009923795.1 Sphingomonadaceae bacterium | reverse complement strand
TCTGTTCTGCGTATCGCCTATGAAGGGACGCCAGACACGCTTCGGGCGGCCTTGATAGCGCGTGGGTTTCGCGTCGCCGGATCGGGCGATAGCTTGCGGATCAGACGCTAATGGCTGTCATGGCGCAATTTGGCTTACCCTTTGATTGGCCAGCTGAAGACGATAAGTCCGACTTTATCGTCACAAGCGCCAATGAAATTGCAGTGCGCCATCTGGACTCTTGGGGAAATTGGCCCGTCCGTTCCAGCCTGCTCGTTGGTCCGCGAAAGTCAGGAAAAACACTTTTGGGGCGCATATTTGCGGCACGTTCTGGAGGGCGGTTGATAGATGATGCAGAAACGCGGTCAGAGCAGGATCTTTTTCACGCGTGGAACGAGGCGCAGGAAAGTCGGTTACCCCTCTTGCTGATCAGCAGCTCTGCGCCGCCGCAATGGTCCATAAGACTGCCCGATTTGCGGTCCCGACTTCATGCAACGCCGACAGTTGAGATTCAGATCCCTGACGTCGATCTTATGTCCGCATTGCTGATTAAGGCACTAGCCAAAAGGGGACTTGTCCTGATGCCCGACATTGCTAGCTTCGCTGCATCGCAGATTGAGCGGAGCTACATTGCCGTGTCGCGGGCTGCCGATGCACTAGATGAAGCATCATTGTCACAAAAACGCGCCATCACAACAGGCTTGGTAAAAAATGCGCTTGCTCAGGCAGGCTTGATGGACAGGAAAATTAGCGGTGATCAACCCCATGCGTCGAAAGCAAGCCATGGCCAGTCAACCCAGTAATCGCACAGCATCCGGCTATGACGCATCTCGATATTTTAATCGTGAGCTGAGTTGGCTCAAATTCAACTGGCGGGTGTTAGAAGAAGCCCGGAATACGGCGCATCCGCTGTTGGAGCGGCTGCGGTTTCTATCCATTTCGGGCAGCAACCTTGATGAATTTTTTATGGTCCGTGTGGCCGGACTGCGTGGCCAGCAGTTACAGGGAATAGAAGAGCAGTCGATTGACGGTCTAACGCCCGCTCAACAGCTTGAAGAGATTGAGAAAGAAACGTCGGCCTTGATGCGGGAGCAACAGGTGCAGTGGCGGGCCTTGCGCGCACTTTTGGCGGAGACGGACATCCAAGTCCTTGGCAAGGATGATATCGATCCCAAAACATCCAACATATTGCTCCAGCATTTCATGGATCATGTTTTTCCGGTTCTAACGCCGCAGGCACTGGACCCGTCGCATCCTTTTCCGTTTATTCCCAATCAGGGTCTGAGCCTTATTTTTGATTTGATTCGGAACTCGGACGGGGAGCAGGTTCGAGAATTGGTGATGATACCTCCGACCGTTCCTAGGCTAATGCGTTTACCGGGAGCATCCGCCCGATATGTCGCGATCGAAACAGTTATTCGGCATTTTTCAGATAAGTTGTTCCCCGGTTTTACGGTTCATGGGTCAGGTGCGTTTCGGATTATCCGCGACAGCGACATCGAAATTGAAGAAGAAGCCGAAGATCTGGTTCGTTACTTCCGAAGCGCAATTAAGCGCCGCAGACGGGGCAGGGTGATCCGCCTGAAGGTGGAAGCCGAAATGCCTGATATGCTGGCCAAACTTATTCGTCGGGAATTGGGTGGCAGTGAAACCGTCATCACAGAAACGGATGGCTTTCTGGGCATTGCGGATTTGCAGATTCTGGTTGATGAAGACCGTGCGGATTTGAAGTTCCCGCATTATTCACCGCGCTTTCCAGAACGTATTCGGGAACATGACGGCGATTGCTTTGCCGCTATCCGGCAAAAAGATATCATCGTTCACCACCCTTATGAGACATTCGATGTTGTCCTTGCTTTCTTGAGGCAGGCGGCAGCCGACCCAGACGTATTGGCGATCAAGCAGACGCTGTATCGCGCCGGGAAGCAATCTGCGGTTATTCGTGCGCTGTGCGACGCTGCTGAGGCCGGTAAATCGGTTACGGCGTTGGTGGAACTCAAGGCGCGGTTTGATGAGGAGCAGAACCTGCATTGGGCATCTCAGCTCGAACGGTCTGGTGTTCAGGTTGTCTATGGGTTTATCGACTGGAAAACCCATGCCAAAATTTCAATGGTGGTGCGCCGGGAAGCAAAAACCGTTCGAACTTATTGCCATTTCGGGACCGGAAACTACCACCCCGTCACCGCCCGAATTTATACGGATTTAAGCTTTTTTACGGCAGATCCGCGCATAGGGCGCGATGCAGCACAGCTGTTTAACTACATTACAGGTTATGTCGAGCCAGCCCAGCTGGAGCTGCTGAGCATGAGCCCGCGCGATCTGCGTCAGGACTTGATGGACCTCATCGATATAGAAATTGGTCATGCAAAGGCGGGCCGTCCTGCCGCTCTTTGGGCAAAGATGAACAGTCTCGTCGATCCAGCCATTATTGAAAAACTTTATGAGGCAAGCTGTGCCGGGGTAGAGATTGATCTCATCATTCGCGGTATTTGCTGTTTGCGGCCCGGCGTACCCGGCATGTCTGAAAATATTCGCGTAAAGTCCATCCTAGGCCGCTTCTTGGAACACAGCCGAATTTGGGCCTTTGGCAATGGAGATGCGTTGCCAAACCCCAACGCAAAGTTGTTTATCTCTTCTGCCGACTGGATGCAGCGCAATTTTGACAGGCGCGTTGAATATGCTTTGCCCATCTTAAACCCAACTGTGCACGATCAGGTTCTGGATCAGGTGATGGTCGCCAATCTTTTGGACAATGAACAAAGCTGGACCTTGCAACCCGAGGGCAGTTATGTGCGTGTCTCACCCGGAGATAAGCCCTTTAATTTGCATCGATATTTTATGACTAATCCATCCTTGTCCGGCCGCGGCGCTGCTTTGGCGTCCAGCGAGGCGGTGCCCAAGCTTCGCCTGACCCCTTCGGCATGAGCGTCGAACAAAAGTCTGCGATTATCGACATTGGTTCGAATTCGGTGCGCCTTGTGGTCTATGGCGGCCCACCGCGCGCGCCCTTTGCCATGTTCAATGAGAAGGTGTTGGCGGGACTGGGACGGGATTTCAAGCCAGGGGGTACGCTCTCTGCCGCATCGACAAAGCAAGCCTTGCGGGCCTTGGCGCGCTTTCGTCATTTGCTGGAAATGATGG
>RFSU01000023.1 GCA_009923795.1 Sphingomonadaceae bacterium | reverse complement strand
CTTCTCCTCGACCCGTGAGCGCCGCCTGATCCCCGCCGTATCGAACATCTTGATCTGCCGGCCATGCCAGTCAAACTCGATCCCGATCGAATCGCGCGTAATCCCCGCCTCCGGCCCCGTCAAAAGCCGGTCCTCGCCCAAAAGCCGGTTGATCAGCGTCGATTTCCCCACATTCGGGCGTCCCGCAATCGCAATCCTGAGCGGACGATTGACATCAACATCCTCGTCCTCGACCTCGACCTTGGCTGCCGCCGCCTTGTTGCTGCTGCCCTTGCTGGCCGTTGCGCTAGCCGTGCCGCCGAAGCGATCCTCGTCAGCGCTTGGGGTGTTCTTGTCGATTGTGATGGTTGTGACCTATCATAAAATCAATGAATGGGCCGAAGGCATGGGCTCGCTTGGCAAGGTGGATCCGCTGATCGCCTTGTGGACGCCCTTCTTGCTGTTCGGGCTTCTCATCTGCTGGATGTATTGGACATTGGCGCACAAGCCGGGCGGCCAACCCATTGGCGCGCTGGAACGCGGCTTTGAGAAAATGGGTAAAGCTGTTCGCCAGATTTTTGCCCGGCCAGAACCCAGATCGGCAGAAGCGTGATGCAGACACAATTCTTCCCGTCGCGCACCATGGCCCTTTATATGGCGCGCTTGTTTCTGGTGCGGAGTTTTGCCGTACTTGCAGCACTGGTGCTGGTGTTGCAGGCGCTCGACCTATTGGGGGAATCGGACAAGATTCTCGCCGTTGCCGGCAATGATAATGGGGATTTGTGGCGCTATGTGTCGATGCGCACACCCCAGATTATTCAGAGATTTCTGCCCTTCTCCGTTCTTTTGGGCACATTGATCACCATGATCACGCTCAACCAGAATAGCGAAGTTGTGTCGATGAAGGCGTCTGGCCTGTCGGCGCATCAAGTGCTGGCGCCTTTGATCCTCGCCAGCCTTGGCGTGGCCGCTCTTGCCTTTGCGTTTAATGAAGGGATTGTGAGCCGCTCAACGGCCACGCTCAACCGCTGGCAAAAGGTGGATTACGCGCCCATCCCGATGGACAGTCGCATCCAGTCTGACATTTGGGTGCGAGATGGCCCTAATCTGATTGGCGTGGGTTCCGTTGAGGGCAGGGGTCCTGCGACCAGGCTGACCGATATTGTCATCTACAGCCGGACAAATGGGACGTTGCAAACCATCACCCGTGCGCACACCGGACGCCCCGCTGGGGATCGCTGGCTATTCACAGATGTCACGCAGTTTCATGTGGGTGAGGGGCGTTTGAAGAAGATCGGCACGGCCCGCCTTGCTACGGGGGTAACCTCAGATCAGTTTACGCTCGCCAGCGTAGATCCTGATGGCCTGTCCTTCCTTGGATTGTGGCGGGCCATTGATGATCTGCAGGCCGCCGGGCGGCCGACTCAATCGCTCAAAGCGGCGCTTTGGCATAAGATTTCAGGGCCGTTGTCGACACTTCTCATGCCGTTGCTGGCAGCGGTGGCGGCCTTTGGCGTTGCGCGGTCAGGCCGGCTCTTTGTGCGCGCCGTGGTCGGCATGGCGCTGGGCTTTGCCTATTTTGTGGCGGATAATTTTGGCCTCGCCATGGGGGATCTCGGCATATATCCGCCGCTGCTCGCCGCTTGGGGGCCGTTCCTGTTGTTCCTCTTGATCGGTGAATATGTGCTGATCAAAACCGAAGAATAGGCTCAGCGCCCGCCAGAGCTGGACTGCGTGCTGCGCACAAGCCGCCAAGCAAGGCCCGGAAGCCCCGGATAATTTGCCCCATGATAGGGAGAGGTCGCAGGCAATGCTGCGACCAACCGCCGATGCGCTTCACCCAATGCGTGATAGGGCAGGCCCGGCAGCAAATGATGCAAGGCATGATAGCGCAACCCAACAGGGGCCCAGATGGCGGGCAAGAGGCTCGGTGGCGGGACATTCACACTATCCAGATATTGCCCTGTGACGCTCATCACATCGCCGTCATTCTGCCAAAGATGGGCCACCAAAGTGCGCACCTGATTGACGACCACAAGCGCCGAATGGATCCCCGCGGCAATTAAAAATGCGCGCAGTGGGATGATGCCGGTTGCGACCAGCGTAATCAGCGTAATGGCCCAAAGGCTCGCCGCTATTTCCTGCGCAAGCCACATGCGGCGAAACGCCCCTTCGGGCATACGGCGGCGAAAATTCGGGTTGATCGACAGGCTGGAATAACGCTCAATGATCAGGCGGCGCACTTTGGCAGACAGAAGCGAAAGCGGCGACAATAGTCCAAAGCGGAGCAGTACGCCTACTGGCCCCAATGCTGAAACCAGCACAAAGGCAGGCACCGACCAAGGCTTCATCAAGGCTAAGGGCAGATATTCCGGGTCTTCATCCGTGCCATAGCGCGTGCGCGCATGGTGCAGGCTGTGCACGCCTTCATATAGGAAAGATGGGGCCATCAGCGGCACGCCAATGATCGCATTCCAAGCAAAGCGAAAACCTGGGAGCGCCGTTGGGCGAATATGCGTCAATTCATGAATGAACAGGGCCGCGCGATACAGCGTGAGGACAGACACTAGGCCCCAGCCGATCATGGCCGCAGGCGAGCCGGCCGCAATGGCAAGCGCCATCGCGCCATAGCCAAGCGCGGCACAGATCAGAAAATCCGGCCAGTAAATATCTGGGCGGGGGGCATTGAGATCGCGCGTCAATTCTGCCGCCGCGCGGATCATCGCGGCATCATCGGGATGTTGGGCGAGCGGAATGGCCCCTGCCGCGCGCGGCGCGGCGGCAAGATCCGTTTCAGCAGAAAGGCGCGTATTCGTCATAACTTGTCCTATGTCTCACGTTCGATAAAGCCGATCAACATGGCAGGATGATGGCGACACTCCGCAGGCCATATTCATGCGCCGCCTTGACAAGCCTTTGGGAAGGCGAGACTTGGCAGCCATTATTGGGGTGGCAGAGGACATTAATCAGTGACCCAGATCAGTTTTAACATTCGTCCTGTTCAGTCAAAGGCAGACCGGGTTGCCTTTGTCGATCTGCCCTTTCGGCTTTATGCGGATGATCCGAACTGGGTCCCCCCGCTCAAGGATGAAGTGCACGGCCTGCTGACGCCCGGCAAAAACCCTTGGTTTGGCCATGGCGAGGCGCAGCTTTTTCTTGCAGAGCGGGCAGGCCAAGTTGTTGGCCGTATTTCGGCGCATATTGATCATCTGGCTCTCACTCAGCCTGCCGAACAGGGCATGGGGCCGGGCACGGGCAATTGGGGTCTATTTGAAGCAGAAGATGCAGAGGTCGCCCAGGCCCTCATTGCGACCGCGGAAGATTGGTTGCGCGCCAAGGGTATGACACGTGCACTGGGGCCGTTGTCAATTTCCATCTGGGATGAGCCTGGCCTGCTGGTCAAAGGATTTGACCATCCCCCAACCGTGATGATGGGCCATAATGCGGCGGCTTATCAGGGCTGGATTGAAGCCGCGGGCTATCGCTTTGCAAAGTCGCTGCGCACATGGGACGTCGATATCTCAAATGGCTTTCCAGAGCTGGTGCAGCGGATTGTCTCGGCCGGAGAGCGCAATGCCCGTATTCGCATCCGCCCGGTGAGTAAGGCGCGGTTTGATGAAGAAGCGGCGCTTATTCTGGGTATTCTCAATGATGCTTGGAGCGACAATTGGGGCTTTGTGCCGCTGACCGATGCGGAAATTGGCTATGTCGGCAAAAAGCTAAAGCCGCTTGTGTATGAAGACCTCATCATGATCGCCGAATATGATGGGGAACCCGTTGCCTTCATGTTGGTGTTGCCTGACATTAATGAAAAGCTGGTGAGCTTTGGCGGCACGCTTCTCCCCTTTAATTGGGCCAAGCTGCTGTGGTGGCTGCGGCGGCCGCAGGTGCGCACCATGCGGGTGCCGCTGATGGGTGTGGTCAAGCGGCTTCAATCTTCCCGTATGGCCAGCCAATTGGCGTTTATGATGATTGAATATATTCGCCGCAACGCCACGGCCCATTATGGCGCAAGCCGCGGGGAGATTGGCTGGATTCTCGATGATAATCAGGGGATGAACGCGATTGCTGAGGCCATTGATAGCCACATCAACAAGGATTATTGGCTGTACGATAAGGCGCTGTGATCTGCGCCAGCGCCGCCGCTAGCGTTGAATAATGTGATGCGTTTTCGATACGGCGCACCTGAGGGGGAATAGGGAGTTTTTTGATCAGCGCCTCTGCCATGACGGGCGGCGTCCAATTGTCCGCACCTCCATACCAAATGCTGGTGGGTGTCTGCACCCGGCTCAGGAGCTCCGCCCAAGGGGCCACATAGGCGGTTATCTCGTCTCGATAGGCCTGCGCGCCGTCCGCCAGACACTGGCGGGCGATATGGCCCCAGTCTCGAAGAAAGCCGGCCTTGGCTTTCAGGGCAGTGTCCCCGCCCTGCGCACGGGCGAAAATCTGGGCAGCAAAAAACTCAGGGGCGATCCGTGACGCCAATGTTTGCAGCCGGGTAACAAGACGAAATAATTTGGGGTGGTCGCGCGCCATCCGAAAAATCGGCCCACCCGCCATCTGGTCCAGAAAATCGCCAAGCTCCAAGGGGGCGGCAGGCGCAATCAGGTGGAGATGCGCAACCCCTTCCGGATGGTCGGCTGCAAAGCGCAGCGCGCGAAACGCGCCCAATGAAAATCCAATCAGTGTGACGGGTTGGATGCCAAATTGCGCCGTGATTTGCGGGTCGAGCGCACCATCCCGAAGATTGGGCGCAAAAAACCGCGACGGTGCGCCGCAGATGAGCTTCACTTCATCCGGAGACCCCGGCAGACCATGCAGATACACAAGCGGCGATTGCGCGCTCGTCAATTCAGGTCGATCCAAGTCGGCGCGTGGTCGCTGGCCTTTTCCCGGCCCCTATAGTCCTTATCCACGCCCGCATCGCGCAGCCTGTCTGCGGCTTCAGGGGACAGCATGAGATGGTCGATCCGAAAGCCAGAATCGCGCTGCCAAGCACCGGCCTGATAATCCCAAAATGTCCAAAGCCCAGCCTTGGGGTGGCGGGCCTCGAGCGCGTCGGTCAGGCCAAGCATGGAAAGCCTGCGAAAGGCCGCCCGGCTTTCCGGCTGCATCAAGGCATCGTCCATCATCGACCGGGGGTTGGCGATGTCGGCATTGGTTGGGATGACATTATAATCGCCCGCCAGCACCAGCGGAATTTCAAGCGCCATGAGCTCTGCAGCGCGTGTATGAAGCCGGTCAAACCATTTCAGCTTATAGTCAAATTTTGGCCCCGGCTGTGGATTGCCATTGGGCAGATAGATAGAGGCTACCCGCAGGCCGAAAATATCGGCCTCAATATAACGGCTGTGATCATCTTCAGGGTCGCCGCCAAGGCCGCGTTGCACCTCTACGGGCATGTCCCCGCGCGCCAATATGGCAACGCCGTTAAAGCCTTTTTGGCCATGCCACACGCCATGATATCCAGCCGCCGCAATATCGGCGATGGGCAGGGTGTCATCGCTGGATTTCAGCTCTTGCAGGCAGACAATATCGGGCTTCTGCTCCTCCAGCCATTCGATCAGGCGGGGCAGGCGGGCTTTGATGCCATTCACGTTGAAGGTGGCAATCCGCATGCCGGTGCGTCAGACGGAAAAGCTGGCGCCGCATCCGCATCCGGACGCTGCATTGGGGTTGGTCACGCGAAAGGCTGCGCCGCCGAGTGACTCTACATAATCCACGGCCGCCCCATCGACCAGATCAAGGCTGATCGGATCGACGACCAGCGTCACCCCATCGGTTTGCGACACCAGATCTTCTGCCTCCACCGCATCGGCAAGTCCAAAGCGATATTGAAAGCCCGAACAGCCCCCGCCATCAACCGAGAGGCGCAGGATGGCAGGCTTGCCCTGTTTGGCCGCAATTGCGGCCACACGCGCCGCAGCGCTTGGTGTCAGATCAACTTGGTGCATAGGACTTAGATAGGCGGGGGAGAGCGGCGCGGCAAGCAGCGCCTGCGACCTTCAGATTATTCGGCCTTCGCCGGGCCGCCAAGTGCAACATTTCCAGAAGCACGACGTTCCATCGCCAGCAAATAGCTGTCGGTGCGCAGGAACGGAGTTGGGTTCACCGCCCGGCCTTCCAAGCGCACTTCATAATGAAGATGGCTGCCTGTGGAGCGACCGGTGGACCCCATCAGGCCAATCAACTGGCCGCGCTTTACGCGGCTGCCGACTGTGGCGATGATGGAGGAGAGGTGGCCATAGCGCGTCTGGATCGCGCCGCCATGATCAATCTCAACCAGATTGCCATAGCCGCCGACCCAACCGGTGCGGCCCACAATGCCATCTGCAGTTGCATAAATGGGTGTGCCGACGGGGCCGGGAATATCAACGCCGGAATGCATCGCAGCACCACCGCGGAAAGGATCAGACCGAACGCCAAAGCCGCTCGACAGCGAAATCGGCAGAGTCACGGGCTTGGACGATGGAATAGCGACAAAGGCCTGCGCCTTGGTGTCGAGCTTCTTCCAGCTGTTGAACAAGGCGCGAAACTGAGGATCGGCTTTGTCAGAAGAGTTGGCAGGCGCAACCGAGGAGAAGGGGCCACCTACGGCCGGTGCCTTATTGGCCTGTTGGGCTGCTGCTGGCGTTGCCACAAAAGCAAAAGCGGCCAAAGCCATCAACAAGCTCATCAAGCGAGTCATGCCGCGCGCACCCATTTGGCTGGCAATGCGCGACGACGCGCGGATAAATCCGCCATCCCGCTCCAGCCTGTTGGGCATTGTCGAAACCGACAAAAGCGCCATGAAGAAAACCCCCGAATTAAGCCCGTTTTGGTGGTCGGATAGTCTCCGGATCACCGTCGAACAGGGGCATGCTCAATCCGATCCGCGGGATCAAGGCCGCCATAATAGTCCCGCGTTAAACCGGCGCTAAGACGGGCTGAGTCGTTAAATGGAGGCTTAAGCGGCCCGCGAAAGTGCCGTTTCACGAGCATTTGCCAATGATTCGGCGCAACAAGGCCAGATGATTCGCATATAATCTGGAACCATTTAGACCCAAAGCCGACATGACGGATTTCGTCGGTATAAATGCGGGTGAGAATCTGCGCACTGCGCGCATCGCCCATGGCGGCCAGTCGGTCGATTGTGGCGGGGCTGACATCCAGCCCGCGCGCCTCCAACACCATCGGGACAATGGCGAGCCGAGCGAGCACATCGCCCGAGGTTTCTGCCGCTGACTCCCAAAGTCCGTCATGCGCGGGCAGCGCACCATAATGGCTGCCAAAGCTGGCGAGGCGCCGTTCCAAAAGCATGAAGTGCATCGCCTCATCCGCGCCAACCGACAGCCAATCGTCGACAAAGTCTTTGGGCTGATCCGCGCCAAAACGTCCCGCCATGTCAAAGGCCAGATCAATGGCCGAAAATTCGATATGGGCAAAGGCATGGAGCAGCGCGATCCGACCGGCAATGGATCCGGCCCGCCTGCGCGCGGGCATCTGTGTTGGGGCCAAAAGCGGGGGATGCGCTGGCCGCGCAGGCCGGCTGGGCATGGTCACATCAAAGTGATGTGTGAGCCGCCCTAAGCGCCAGTCGCGCGCCACCTGCCGTGCGCGCAGCACCTTCTCGCGCGGCTCCGCCGTCCCCAAAACCGAGGCTATGGCGCGTGCTATGCTGGTCATGCTGACAGGGGTCAAAGCGCCTTTGCGGCCTCCAGCACCTCAGCGGCATGGCCGGGCACTTTCACCTTGCGCCAGATGCGCGCGATCATGCCATCTGCGCCGATCAAGAAGGTCGCGCGCTCAATGCCCATATATTTGCGGCCGTACATCGCCTTTTCGACCCAAGTGCCAAAGGCCTCGCACACGCCGCCTTCGGCATCGCTGCCAAGTGCGACTTTCAGATCATATTTGGCCTGAAATTTTTTGTGGCTGGCGACGCTATCCTTTGAAATGCCGACAATGGCCGCGCCTGCGGCGGCAAACTCACCAGCAAGAGCTGTGAAATCCTGCGCCTCACGCGTGCAGCCTGATGTGTCGTCCTTGGGGTAGAAATATAGCACCAGCTTGCGGCCCGCATACTCCTTGATCGAGGCCGGGCCTTCGGCTGTTTCAAAACGCGCATCGGGCGCGGGGCTGCCGTCTTTTAACATGTCATTGTCCTTTTATGGCGATAACGGATCCCCACTCTCTCGCCACGCTCTGCCGCACAGTTTCCAGCTGCGCAAGCAGGTCTGGCCAATTCTGCGCGCCACAGGCCTGGGCAATAACGGGCCGGGTAACGGCACTTGGCAGGCCGAGGCTGGGGGCCATCAGGCGCACAGCAACCAAAGTGCGCGTCAGCAAGGCATGGGCCTGCTGCATCTCGCTGGACAACAGGCCTTCTGCCGCAAGCTGCGCAATCGCTGTGCCCAGTGACGGGGTCAGGCCCTTGTTATGCGCCAGCTGAAGGACATGGGTTAGAAATTCCAGATCCACCAGCCCGCCCGATGCCAGCTTGACATCCAATGGCCCCAAAGGCGGCTTATGCGCTGCCATATCGCGGCGCATCTTGGCCGCATCGGTGATCAGCTGCGCCCGGTCTCGCGGGGCTGTCAGAACAGAGGTGATAATGGTCTGCGTCGCTGCTTGGGCGCTGGGCGATCCATAAACGGGCCGCGCGCGGGTCAGGGCCATATGCTCCCAAGTCCAGGCATTTTCCCGCTGGTATCTGGCAAAACTTTCCAGCGAGATGGCAAGCGGCCCATCACTGCCAGAGGGGCGTAGGCGCGTGTCCACATCGTAAAGCGCACCTGCCGCTGTCGGCACGGACAAGCCATTGGTCACGCGCTGGCTGAGCCGATTGAAATAATGCACCGCGCCTAAAGGTTTTTCGCCGTCGGATGTGGCGGAAAAATCCCCTGTAAACAGGTAAATCAGGTCTAGGTCAGACGCGTGGGTCAATTCTGCCCCACCCAAGCGGCCCAAAGCGAGGATGACCAGTTCGCCCCCCGGCACACGGCCATGCGTCTTTTCAAATTCGGCAATGGTGGCGTCAGCAATCACGCAGATCGCAGCTTCGGCAATGCGGGCATAGCCGCCCGCCACAGTGAGCGCATCTTGCGCCCCACCAACAAGTTGCACGCCAAGTGCAAAGCGCATTTCCCCGACAAGGCGGCGGACATGATCCAGCGTGTCTTCCAGCGTCTCCCCGCCGAACAACAGGCCGCAAATGTCATCAACGCTGCCCGGCGGGTCAAAGGCAGAGGCATCAATCAAGCGGTCGAGCATTGCGGGGCGCTGGCCCAATTGTTCGGCCAATGTGGGGGCATGACACAGGATATCGGCCAGCATGGCGAGCAAAGCGGGCCGCGCTTCGAGCAGGCGGAAAAGATTAATCGCGCTGGGCAGGCGTTCCACAATGGTTGAAAATTGGTTGATTGCGGTCAGCGGATCTGGCGCATGACCTAGCCCCTCGATCAGCTGCGGCAGAACCGCCTCCAAAGCCTCATGCGCGGCGGGCGTCCGCACCGCCCGCACCGCGCCGCTGCGCCAATGCTGAATGCGCTGCATGGCAGGGCTGGGGTCTGCAAAACCTGCTGCGCGCAAGGCCGTTTCCAGCGCTTCCTCTTGGCTTGGGAGGGAGGGGCGTTCCGGCCCGTCTAGGCTGTCATAGAGTGTGCCAACGGCCGCGATGTCGGGCGCAAGCGCTGCGAGAAGGGCCTGCCCATCGTTCAGCCCGGCGAGCTGCGCCACATTATCAAGGGCATCTGCATCGCGCGGCAGGCTATGGGTTTGTTGATCATCGACCATTTGCAGGCGATGTTCAATTTCCCGATAGCGACGATAGGCATGGGACAGGGTCTCGGCCGTATCTGCCGGGATATGGCCTGCGGCGGCAAGTGCGCCGAGGGCTGCAATCGTCGAGGGTGCACGCAAATCTGCATCCCGCCCGCCATGGATCAGCTGGTGGATTTGGGCAAAAAATTCACATTCTCTTATCCCGCCGCGACCCCGCTTCAGGTCAAAGCCGGGGCCGAAACGCTGGCCTTGCGCATAATGATCACGGATCCGGTGCGACATGGCCCGAATGTCACGGATCGCCCCAAAATCCAGTCCGCGCCGCCAGACAAAGGGTCGCATCGCCTGGGTGAAATATTGGCCGAGCCTGAGATCGCCCGAACAGGCGCGCGCCCGGATGAAGGCCGCCCGCTCCCAAGCGACAGCTTGCGACTCATAATAAGTGATGGCGGCATCCACCGGCATCACGATGGGTGTGACTTCAGGTGTTGGCCGAAGGCGCAGGTCGATACGGAACACATAGCCATGTTCGGTGCGGGCCTGCATCAGTTCCACAATGCGCCGCCCCATGCGGACTGCCGCCTCCACGGGTTCGTCGCGGGCGCGGCAGGGCAGGGTTTCAGGATCAAAGATCAATATGGGGTCGATGTCGGACGAATAGTTCAGCTCTCGGCTGCCATGTTTGCCAAGCGCAATGGCGGCAAGGCCGATGGCCGGGGCGCCGGGCTGATATTCCGAAATGGCGGCCGCAATTGCGCGGTCGAGTGCGGTATCGGCAAAGTCGGACAGGGCCAGCGTCACGCCTTCGAGATCCAGCATGCCCGACAGGTCGCCAATCGCAACGGCCAGCGCCAATTGTCCCTTGGCCCGACGCAGCGCCTGACCAACGGGCATGTCGGGATCATAATCCCGGTCTGGCAAAGCAAGCGCGGCATTAAGGTCTCCTGCCGCCAAAAGATCACGCACCGCAATATGCTGCCCCATCAGCTGGCGCAGATGGGGGGCATGGCGTTCAGCGCGGGATAAGGCTTCGTTCAGCTTGGCGACAGACATGTAGGTCATTCTAAGCGGATAGTCCCAACAGAAAAGCTTTAAGGAGACACCCCATGGTGCGCAGATCAACGATCCTATTTTTTGCCGCAGCCGCGCTTTTGGTTAGCGGCTGTAATACGGTCAAAGGCCTTGGCCACGACATTGAATCGGTCGGCAAGGCGGGGGAAGAGGCGATTAAGAAATAGCGCCCATCGCAGCGTCACTCAGCGGCGGCAGGCTTCTCCTTCGCGCGCCGCCGCTCGGTGAACCAGATGGCGATGATTGCCAGCTCATAAAGCAGGCACAAAGGCACAGCGAGCAACAGTTGCGAGACGATGTCGGGCGGCGTCAAAACGGCTGCGACCGCAAAGGCCCCGACAATCGCGTAGCGTCGCCCGTCTATCAGCTGCGTCCGCGTGACCAGCCCGGCGCGTTCCAGCAGCATCAAGAGCACGGGCAGGAGAAAGCCAACGCCAAAACCAAAGATGAACTTGGTCACAAAGCTCAAATAATTGCCAACGCCCGGCAGGGCTTCTTGCGCGACGCCCCCAACATTGCCGGAATAGCCGAGCAGGAATTTGAGCGCGACGGGCATCGCCACAAAATAAGCAAGGGCAGCGCCAGACATAAACAGGATAGGCGTCATCAGTAAAAAGGGCAGAAACGCCCTTTTTTCCTTCGCATAAAGTCCCGGTGCGACAAAGCGCCAAACCTGCGTTGCGATCACTGGGAAGGCGACCATCATGGCGGAGAAAAAGGCGACTTTAATCTCAGCAAAAAAGGCTTCGAAAATATCAGTATAGATAATCTTGCCTTGGCCCGCTTGCAGCAGGGGCTGCACCAGCACCGCAAAAATATCTTTCGCGACATAGAGGCAACCGAAAAAAGCAATGGCCAGTGCTGCAACGCTCCAGAGCAGCCGTCGACGCAACTCGATCAAATGCTCGATCAGCGGCATGCGCGTTTCATCTATGTCGCTCATGGACGGCGCTCTTGTGCTGCATCTGTCGTCTCTTGAGATGCGGATGCGCCCTCGGACGGGGCCGGCATCACGGGGTGTTCGCGCATGATGCGTTCATTTTCAGTGCGCCATTTTTCTTCCATCTCGCGCAGCTCTGCTTCGCGCACCATTTCATCAAATCCAGACCGGAATTGACGGGCCACACCTTTGGCCTTGCCGACCCATTGGCCCACAAAACGCAAAACGCGTGGCAGGTCTTTTGGGCCTATGATGACAAGAGCCACCACCGCGACAAGAAGAAGCTCGCTGGGCGCGACGTCAAACATTGGCCGAATCAGGCTTGCTTGTCAGTTTGCTTTTCCGCCTCAAGGGGGGTCGGCGCGGCGGTTTCGATGCGCGGCGCGGGCTTTGCGTCGTCATCTTCGGCCATGCCTTTTTTGAAGCTCTTAATGCCCTTGGCAACATCGCCCATCAGATCGGAGAACCGGCCTTTGCCGAACAGCAACATCACGAGGATGCCGACGACCAGCCAATGCCAGATGCTGAAACTACCCATAAAAATCTCCATTGGGGCAAGCACAACCCAGCCGGGGCAGGGGGCTTGATGAAACTAACTTAGGCGCTTTCGTCGTCGCTTTCTAGGTCGGGCGTATCTTGATCATCACCGCCTTGAAGATCCAGCGCGTCAAAGGCCAGATCGACTGGGTCGAGAAGCCCGGCGGCTCGCAAATCGTCAATCCCCGGCAGATCTCGGCGGTTTTCCAGCCCAAAATGCGCTAGGAAGGCAGGCGTTGTGGCAAAGGTCAGCGGCCGACCCGGCGTTTCGCGCCGCCCCGCCGGGCGCACCCAGCCTGCCTCCATCAGAACATCCAATGTGCCTTTGGAGATCTGCACACCGCGAATCGATTCGATTTCGGCCCGGCTCACCGGCTCATGATAGGCGATGATCGCTAGTGTCTCGATTCCGGCGCGGCTGAGCTTGCGGCTTTCCTCGCGTTCGCGCCGCAAAATATGGGCCAGATCGCCCGCTGTCTGAAAATGCCATTTGCCGCCCCGATCCACCAAGTTGATGCCGCGGTTGGCATAAAGCGCCGCAAGCGATTGTAGGGCGGCCTTGATGTCAACATCCGGCCCGACATAGGCGGCAATGTCCTGCACCGACAGTGGCTCAGTTGCGGCAAAAAGCGTCGCCTCTACAGCGCGGGTGTCATCCTGTGTGGGGTCGGGGATCATCATCTCTGTCATGCGGCCCGCACATATAAGGGGGCAAAGGCATCGTCTTGGCGCAGCGCGACCTTGCCCTGACGGGCGAGTTCCAGCGTGGCAACAAAACTTGATGCCAGCGCCGATTTGCGGAATTGCGGATCATCGCTTTCGGGCAGGAAGCGGTGAATAACCGTCCATTCGACCATCGATCCGACCAGCCGGGACACCCGGTCAATCGCTTCTTCCAGCGTCAAGACATTGCGCTGGTGAACGATATGGAGCGGCGGCTCTGCCCGGGCTTTGATATGGCCATAGGCTTGGATCAGGTCAAATAGGCCGGAGTCCCATTTGGCTTTGCGGACAACGCGCAATCCCTCTGGTGCGCCGCGTGCAAAGACATCTCGGCCCAGCCGGTCCCGCGCCATCAGCCGCGCACCCGCTTCGCGCATCGCATTGAGCCGCTCCAGCCGCAACTGAAGGCGCAGGGCCAGTTCTTCTGGACTGGGTTCAATTTCCGGGTCTTTGGGCAAGAGTAGCCCGGATTTAAGATAAGCAAGCCAGGCCGCCATCACGAGATAATCGGCCGCAATCTCAAGCTTGAGCGTCCGGGCGTCGTTAATATAGGCCAGATATTGATCGACCAGCGCCAAGATCGACATTTCCCGCAAATCGACCTTTTGCGTCCGGGCAAGGGTGAGCAGCAGATCAAGCGGGCCTTCCCAGCTGCCCAGATCAACTGTCAGACGGTCGTCCTCAACGGGCGAGGGCGCTTCAAAGCTGTCTAGAACCAATTGTTCGCCCGACATGCTGGCCCTATCCCGCCAGCGCCAAGAGCGCGTCGCGCTTTGCCATAAGTTCGGCAATGCGGTCGGAAGCGTAAACCGGCGTGCATGTCGCCATAGCCGCGTCGAGCCGCGCCCGCGCGCCGGACGTGATGTCAGGAAGCAGATTGGCGATGGCGACCATTTCGTCAAACCGGCCCCAGCAATTGAGCGCAACATCGCATCCCGCCGCCACACAATTGGCCGCGCGCTGAGGCACGTCGCCTTTCAGCGCCTTCATGTCGAGGTCGTCGCTCATCAAGAGGCCGGTAAACCCAATCTTGCCGCGGATAATCTCAGTGATGATGGTGGGAGACATGGTCGCGCACCGATCCTTATCCCAGGCAGGAAAGACAATATGCCCGGTCATGCCCATTGGTGCATCTTTGAGCGCGGCAAAGGGCGCCAAATCTTGTTCCAGATCCGCGTCGCTCGCCGTGACGCTGGGTAGTTCGAGATGGCTATCGACCACAGCCCGGCCCTGACCCGGCATATGTTTGACCACCCCCACCACGCCGCCTGCGCGCAGCCCCTCTATCGTGGCGCGGCCCAAGGCTGCAACGCGCATCGGCTCACTGCCCAAGGCACGATCCCCAATGGCCGGGTGGGTTTCGGGCACGCGCACATCCAGCAGCGGCAGGCAGTCCACGGTGATGCCCACCTCACTCAGCATCAGGCCAAGGGCTTCCGCATTGACACGGGCGGCCTCAATCGCCGTCATTGGGGCCACATCGTAGAGCGCGTCAAACGCGCCACCCGGTGGAAAGGCCGGCCAGGTCGGCGGCTGCATCCGGGCGACCCGCCCGCCTTCTTGATCAATCAGGATCGCCAGATCATCGCGGCCAGATAAGGCCCGCAGATCATCCGTTAAGGCGCGGAGTTGTGTGCGATCCACGATATTGCGCTTGAAGAAAATATAGCCCGCAGGATCACACTCGCGAAAAAAGGCGCGCTCATCGGGCGTTACGCGTTCACCGGACAGGCCGAAGATGACGGGCTTCATAGTCTGTCCTTAACCGGGCTTGTAAGGCTTGTCGAAGGCAGCGGCCCTTGCGCGGGTGCTTTACTGGGGATTACTTGACCAGACTGCAACTGGCACCGCCTGCCTTCAGGCGCGCACAGACATTTTGCGCCTGCGCGCCAGCTGAAATGCGCAATTGGTAAAATGTTTTGCCCGCGACAATTGTTTTGGCTGTTTGCCGGGGCAGTCCGTCCAGCACGCCATAACGCTGCGCCAGCGCGGCATAGGCTTGATTGGCCCCGTCTGCATCGGAATAGGTGCCCAATTGGATCAAGCCGGTGCCATTCACATCGGCTGCTTGTCCCGGCGCTGGCCGGGGCCCGGCGATATTGGGCCGCGCGGCGACAAGGACGCCACCGACCGAGACAGTGGCACTTGCCTTTTGCCCCATTGCAACGGGCGCGGCAGGCTTGGCCGGGGCAACGCGCTGCGCCTGAACCGGGGCCTCCGATTCCGCTCCCAGGTCAAGCTGACCATTTGCATCCGCCCCTTCGGAGGCTGCAAAGGCGGCATCCCCCTGCCCCTCAACAGTCATTCCACCAATATCATCTGGGCGTACCTTATAAGGCAGGGCAGGCGCTGCGATGAGAGAGCCGTCTCCATCAAGGCTGACTTCGCGATTGCTCATCCACCAAAGGCCACCGAACAACAGCATGACAGCCCCAATCGTCGCGATCACCAGCGCCCGGGCAGACCCAGAGCCTGGTGACGGCTGAACAATGACAGGCTCAACAGGCTCCAGCCAGGGAAGCCGCTCTTCTGTGTCTAGCGATAAATGCTTGTCGTCGCGCACGCGCCCTACATCTCCTCAGCGGCGGCCACACCCATGATGGCCAGACCATTGGCAATGACTTGCCCGATTGCGGACGCCAGGAAAAGCCTTGCTGCTGTGACTTCTGGGGCATCTGCCTGAAACATGCGACGGGTGGGATCATCATTCCCGCTATTCCAATAAGAATGGAAGGCCGCCGCCAGGTCATAGAGGTAAAAGGCGATGCGATGCGGCTCTCGCGCAAGGGCTGCGCTTTCCACAAGCCGAGGCAATTGCGCGGCGAGTTTCGCCAGCCCAAGATCGGCGGCATCCAGCCGACCCAATTCGCTTCCGCTCGCGGTAATCCCGGCTTCGGCCGCCTTGCGCTTGAGCGAGCAAATCCGGGCATGGGCATATTGCACATAGAAAACCGGATTGTCTTTTGAGGCTTCAACAACCTTGGCAAAGTCAAAATCCATCTGCGCATCGGCCTTGCGCGTCAGCATGGTGAAGCGCACGACATCCTTGCCCACTTCGCGCACGACATCAGCCAATGTCACGAAATTACCGGACCGCTTTGACATTTTCACGGGCTCACCGCCGCGCAACAGGCGCACCATCTGCACCAGCTTTACGTCAAAGGGTTTGGTGCCGCCGGTCAGGGCCGTCACAGCGGCCTTGATCCGCTTGACCGTGCCCGCATGGTCGGCCCCCCAAATATCGATCAGGGCGTCTGCCGTCTGCGCCTTTTGGAAGTGATAGGCCATGTCAGCCCCGAAATAGGTCCAGCTGCCATTGGATTTTTTGATCGGCCGATCCTGATCATCGCCAAATTGGGTGGAGCGGAACAGCGGCAGGGTGACGGGTTCCCAATCGGGATCCACTTCCCCCTTGGGCGCTTCCAAAACGCCATCATAAACCAGCCCTTTTTCGCGCAAAATGGCTTCGGCGGCTTCCGGCTTTTTCTCACGCTGGACAATGGCTTCTGACGAGAACACGTCATGATGAATGCCCAGCAAGGCGAGATCAGCCCGGATCATGTCCATCATCGCGGCAACGGCCGTCTCGCGGAACAAGACCAACCAGTCCGATTCTGGCGCGCCCACAAAGCGGTCGCCGTGATCATGGGCGAGCTTTTGGCCAACGGGGATCAGATAGTCGCCCGGATACAGGCCTTCGGGAATTTCGCCCACATCTTCGCCCAAGGCTTCGCGATAGCGCAGATGCGCCGACCGGGCGAGAACATCGACCTGGCCACCGGCATCATTCACATAATATTCGCGGATCACCTTATGCCCGGCATGCTCCAGCAGGGTCGCCAGAGCATCGCCCACCACGGCCCCCCGGCAATGGCCCATATGCATGGGGCCGGTCGGGTTGGCAGAGACATATTCGACATTGACGATGCTGCCCTTGCCAAGGGTGGATCGTCCATAATCCGCTCCGCCTTCGGCAATCAGGGTAAGCTCTGCGCGCCACGCATCATCGGTCAGGCGCAAATTGATAAAACCCGGCCCTGCAACATCAACGGACGCCACATCGTCTATCGCGTTCAGCTTTGCCGCCAGCGCCTCGGCCAGTGCGCGCGGGTTCATGCCCGCAGGCTTCGCCAGCACCATAGCCGCATTGGCCGCCAGATCGCCATGGCTGGCATCGCGCGGCGGCTCGACCGTCAGATTGCGGCGGTCCACACCCGGCTGCAACACGCCCTCTTTTTCTAAAGCATCAAGCGCGGCATCAATATGCGCGGCATAGCGGGCGTAAAGCGTGGTCACAGGTCGTCCAATTCAAACTATCTGGAAAGCGGGCGCTTTAGCGCTGCTTGGCCAAGGGGGCAACACAGCCGCACTGCTGGCCCATTACAGGCCCCTTGCCCGACGCAGATAAGACGCTAAACCGACTTTATGGCGCGGGGTGGGGCAACATCAAAATCACGGCCAGGGCCATGGCAAAGTCTGCGCCAGCGGGGCGAAGAGAGAGTTGAGAAGAAAAGTTCACCGACGCTGATTATCCGGGGCGGGGTTCGCCGATGCGACTTGTTTAGCGCGGCCTGCGAAGTGGGCCGCGTAAAAAAGCCGCAAGGCCTTATGCTTTGCGGCTTAGTTTGAAGCTTCGTTTGTAAGCAGGCGGTGTGCGCCACCTACAAATTCTTATGCGCTGAGCGCGAGCAATTGATCGCCTACGGGTTGTAAGTAGCCGCCGTCAATATTGTTCCCGCTGAGCAGCCCGTAGGCAAAAGTGCCGCGGCTGCATCGCTGACGCATGACCAAGTGCCTGGATTTGAAGTGGCTGTGTCCGAAGTACGCTGTAGCTGCACTTTTTTATCATTCACACTTGTGGAACCTATCATCGTGCAGGTGATGATGCTTTTCCCGCTGGTTGCTAGTTCTACTGAGAT
>RFSU01000220.1 GCA_009923795.1 Sphingomonadaceae bacterium | reverse complement strand
CCATATCGATGGCTTTGATCTGGCTTCATTGGAACCGATGATTGCCATAAATTATAGTGCAGTGGTCCGCACCAGCATTTTGTTTGGACGGCACATGAAGGGGAACAGAGCAGGTCAGATTATCAACATATCAAGTATTGGCGCAAGCCTGACGGCCTCAGGCACTGGGGTTTATGGAGGCCTAAAGCTTGCATTGGACCGCTTTACCGATGTGCTGCGTATCGAATTGGCAGGCAGCGGCGTTCGCGTTGGCCAAGTCGCACCAGGCACGACCACGACCGAGATATTCGACGACATGAAAGCCAAGGGGCAGCCCAGTTGGGACGAATATATACCGCCAATGGCTCCCGATGATATAGCTCACGCCATTCTGTTCATGTGCGAGCAGAGCGGCAATGCAAATGCGGCGCGGGTTCACATTTACGCGACATCGGAAGGGTTTTAGGTCGCCGTTTGAGCGGCGATAGGCATCGAATCCAACTCGACTTAAGGTCGCACGAACGCCCGCTGAGATGACGTATTAGCTCCGTGTCGTAGGCGCTTCACTTCGCGCTGATGCGAGGCCTCTGCACGCAACACTGATATCAAAAGGAACTGATCACGCAATACACCCTACCGAGCCGCCATCAACGCGAAGCGCAGCACCGGTGATGAAGCTTGCCCGTTCAGATACAAGAAAACAGGCCGCATCCGCTAGCTCTTCGGCGCGCCCCATGCGCCCAAGCGGAATGGTCGCCCGCCAGACTTCGGCGATAACCCTCTTTTCGAGCGCGGCTCCTTTCTCGGTAAAACCTTGAACCGCCGCACTTTTGTCAATTGACGCTTGCGTGTTTGGGGTCAGCACCGGTCCGGAAACCAAAGTGTTTACGTTCACCCCGCTGTCTCCTAATTCTGCAGAGAGCGTGGCTGTGATGGAATGGAGCGCCAGCTTGGCCGCCGCATATTCCGGATGGTTGAGCATGGCGCGATAGGCCGCCCCGCTGCTGATGTTTAGCACTCGTCCCCAGCCGCGTTCCCGCATCGACGGAACAATAGCCTGGATCAACTGTACAGCGTAAAAGGTCGATGTCTGAAACTGACGCTGCCAGGCATCCTTTGGCCCATCGAACCAGCGGTGTGGTTCTGATGCAGCACCGGCACAATTGATGAGAATATCAACCGGCCCTGTGGCGAGGGCCTCCCGCGCCATACTTTCTACTTCTGCAGGATCATCCAACAAGCCAAGCAGAATACGTGCCGTGCCGCCGGCTGCCCCAATCTCGTCCGACACAACCTGCGCGCGCTCCCTGCTGCGGCCATGGATGATAATGTCCACCCCTTCCTTCGCAAGCGCAACCGCAATGGCTGCACCGATCCCGCTGCTAGAGCCAGCGATCAGTGCCCGGCGTCCGAAAATCCCAAGGTCCATGTCGATCTTTTCCTCACGCAGCCCGAAACAGTGGCCTAATTGTCCCCGAAGGGTAAGTCAGTGCGCCAGCGGGCGCCTTGGCCCTTAATCCAGCCGCCCATAGGCCGTGACATCAAACGGCTCAAAGTCGCGTCCTATTTGCACCTTCAGAACCCAAGCCGAATCCATTAATAGGGCACGGCCGAGCGCAACCAGATCATATTCCCCAGCGTTGAAGCGCCGCAATACTTCGCCTAGATTGTCGATGGCGCTGGTGGGTTGCGCAAAACTAGCTGCAAGTTCCTTGTCGAAACCGATACTGCCAACCGTCATGGTGGGCTTGCCAGAGAGTTTGCGAATCCAGCCAGCCAATCCTAGGTCAGAACCGGCAAAAGCAGGCAGAGAGAAGACCCGAGTGCTGACATCGAAAATGTCTACTCCAGCCGCGGCGAGCGCGCCAACTATGAGCGCGAGATCAGCCTCTGTTTCTGCAAGTTTGGCCTCATAGTCCTGCAATTTCCATTGCGAAATGCGGAATAGGATCGGAAATCCGGGGCCAACTGCGGCGCGGAGCGCTTTCACCAGCTCAACCGCAAAGCGAGAACGCCGCTCAATGTCGCCGCCCCACATATCATCGCGTTGGTTGGTGCCTGACCATAGGAAACTGTCGATCAGGTAACCATGTCCCCCATGGAGGGCAATCCCATCAAAGCCGATTGTTTTTGCATTTACCGCGCTACGGATGAAGGCCTCTATAATGTCAGCAATATCCGCCTCACTCATATCGTTTGGGCGCATCGATTTGGCGCTAGGATGGGGAGGAGTGCCCTCCTGCCGGATGCCTCCCATATGCCAGAGTTGCGGGATGATCTTGCCGCCTGCCGCGTGCACCTCTTCCACTACGGCCCGCCAACCAGCAAGTGCCGCTTCGCCATGCATCACTGGGATATTTTCCTCTCCCATTGATCCATGACCGACTGCAGAGGGATGGTCTACGCCTACACCTTCAGTGATAATCAGACCAACTTTAGCTAAGGCGCGCCGCTTATAATAGGCGGCTACGTCATCTCCTGGCACGCCATCCGGCGAGAATTTGCGGGTCATCGGCGACATCACGAAACGGTTGGGAATTTTAAGCGAGCCGCAGGTGAATGACGCAAATAGCGGAGAAAGGTCTTCACGCATGGTCTTCTCCCAGTTGGACCCGTCTGGACATAAGCCGGCGAGTTCCTGACGAACCTTTCGCAAGACAGGCTTATACCGAAATGGTCGACCATCAAGGGTGTGAAGAGGCCGTTCGTCCGATATGAAGTTCATCATCAAATATCGGCGATGATGACCACCTTAAAGCTGCGCATGGGCCCGAAAACGGTTGGGCTGGCAGAGAAATTCAAGGGTGATTCAAGCTGTTATGGCTGGATAAAGGGAACGATCGGTAGCTGGGCCTTGTTGAGAAGGTCAGCATTGCCGCATGGGATTAACCGATCCGACGCCCTCCCAAAGCGACTTGGAGCGTCGCGCAGTTCAGGCCTCCAAAAGCTTAATCGCATTTTGCGGGCAGGCCTCTGCACCTTCACGTGCTTGTTCTTCCATTCCTGCCGGAACGATGTCGTTGTCGACATAGACGATGCCGTTTTCGTCCAGAAGATAAACCTCAGGGCATATTTCAGCACACACGCCGTAGCCGCAGCAAGCAGGCTTGTTAACGACGACTTTCAATTTGCCTTCTCCGG
>RFSU01000219.1 GCA_009923795.1 Sphingomonadaceae bacterium | reverse complement strand
CGGAAAAAGGGCGTCCAATCGATTACGCCGCGCAAATCCTCAAGGCTCCAAGCATCAAAGACATGCAGGCCCGGCTGCGCGGGCGGCGACGCCTTATGCGCCATGTCTGCAACAAAGCCATTGGCGCGGGCATCGGCAAGAGACAGAAGGACACTGGCTTCTTTGCCTGCACGCACATCGCGCACATGCTGATAATCCGCAGCCGTTGCCTCTACAAAGCCATCACGCTGCGTGTCTGACAGCAATTGCGATGCGACACCTACGGCGCGGCTGGCATCCAGCACATGGATGACGGGGCCGTCATAAACGGGGTCGATCTTCAGGGCTGTATACACCTTTGACGTTGTCGCCCCGCCAATCAGCAAGGGGATGGTAAAGCCCGCCCGCTGCATTTCCTCAGCCACAGTCACCATCTCATCCAGAGACGGCGTGATCAGCCCAGAAAGGCCAATAATATCAGCATCATTGTCCTTCGCTGCCTTCAAAATATCTGACCAGGCGACCATGACGCCCAGATCAATCACTTCATAGCCATTGCATTGAAGCACAACGCCAACGATATTCTTGCCGATATCATGCACATCGCCCTTGACGGTCGCCATGATGATCCGGCCCTTGGCCTTATGCCCTTCTTCCTTCTCATCCTCGATAAAGGGGATGAGGTGCGCCACCGCCTTTTTCATGACGCGCGCCGATTTCACGACCTGCGGCAGGAACATTTTGCCTGACCCGAACAGATCGCCGACAACATTCATGCCGTCCATCAACGGGCCTTCAATGACTTCAATCGGGCGCGCAGCCTGTTGGCGCGCTTCTTCCGTATCCTCAACGATATAGGCGTCGATCCCCTTGACCAGCGCATGCTCCAGCCGCTTGGTCACGGGCCAGCTGCGCCATTCTTCGGCGGCCTTTTCGGCAACAGCATCCGTGCCCTTAAACCGCTCTGCCAGCGTGATCAGCCGCTCGGTTGAGTCTGGGCGACGGTTGAGGACAACATCTTCACAGGCGTCCCGCAATTCGGGGTCAATCGTATCATAAACATCCAATTGCCCGGCATTGACGATCGCCATATCCATGCCCGCTGGAATGGCGTGATACAAAAAGACGCTGTGCATCGCCCGGCGCACAGGCTCATTGCCGCGAAAGCTGAAGGACAGGTTGGAAAGACCACCCGAAATATGCACATGCGGGCAGCGTGCCTTGATCTCACGGGCCGCCTCGATGAAATCGACGCCGTAACCATTATGCTCCTCGATACCCGTCGCAACCGCGAAAACATTGGGATCAAAGATGATATCTTCTGGTGGAAAGCCAATGCCCGTGAGCAGTTTATAGGCGCGCGCGCAGATTTCGACCTTGCGCTCTTTGGTGTCTGCCTGCCCTTTTTCATCAAAGGCCATGACGACCACCGCCGCGCCATAGGCCATGCATTTGCGGGCGTGATAGAGAAAGGCCTCTTCGCCTTCCTTCATGCTGATCGAATTGACGATGGGCTTACCCGGCACGCACTTCAGGCCAGCCTCTATGACATCCCATTTTGAGCTGTCGATCATCACCGGCACACGCGCAATATCGGGCTCAGCTGCGATCAGTTTCAGGAATGTGGTCATCGCTTCGACTGCATCGAGCAGACCTTCATCCATGTTCACATCGATGATCTGCGCGCCATTTTCCACTTGCTGACGGGCGACATCAACGGCCTTGGCATAATCGCCTGCAAGGATGAGCTTTTTGAACGCGGCGGAGCCGGTGACGTTCGTCCGTTCGCCGATATTGACGAAATTGGCTGAGGCTTGGGTGGTCATGAGGAGAGAGCTATCCGTTTTGAAACAGGCTGGGTCAGGCAGCGATTGTCATGGGCTCAAGGCCCGCCAGACGTGTGGCGACAGGCGGCGTCGGCATCGTACGGGGCGCAACACCCTGCACCGCGCGGCCAATTGCGGCGATATGCGCCGGCGTTGATCCACAGCATCCGCCCAATATATTCACTTGGCCCGCTTGCGCCCATTCACGCACCAGCCCGGCTGTTTCTTCCGGCAGTTCGTCATATTGGCCCAATTCATTGGGAAGCCCGGCATTGGGATACACCATCAGCAACGTGTCTGCGACGCCAGAGAGCAGTTTGACATGCGGGCGAAGCTGCTCGGCCCCGAAGGAGCAATTCAAGCCAATGGTCAAAGGCCGGGCATGGCGCACGGCATGCCAGAAGGCCTCCACCGTATGGCCCGACAAATTGCGCCCCGACAAATCGGTGAGCGTCATCGAAATCATCAGCGGAATATCCCGGCCCAGCGCGTCTTGCGCCTCGATCACCGCCATAATGCCCGCTTTGGCATTGAGCGTATCGAACACGGTTTCAATCAGGATGAAATCCACCCCGCCTTCCACCAGCGCATCAACCTGCTCCCGATACACGTCTTTCAACGTGTCAAAATCAATCTCCCTATAGCCCGGATCATTCACATCGGGGGAGAGGGATAAGGTCTTGTTGGTCGGGCCAATTGCACCTGCGACAAAGCGCGGGCGGCCATCCTTGGCGGCATATTCATCCGCCACGCGGCGGGCGATGGCGGCGTTGGCAAGGTTCAGGTCACGCACCAGATGCTCGGCCGCATAATCGGCCTGACTGATCCGGGTGGAGCTGAACGTGTTGGTTGAGATAATATCTGACCCAGCGTCGAGATAGGCACGCGCGATTTTTTCGACCACGTCTGGCCGTGTCAGGGCCAGTATATCGTTATTGCCCTTCTGGTCGCGCGACAGGCCCAGATCGCCCTCATAATCGGCTGCATCCAGCCCAAAGGTCTGAATTTGCGTGCCCCAGGCCCCATCGGTCAGCAAGACCCGCTTGGCCGCCTCAGCCAGCAATTTTTCCCGCGCAGACATGTTATTGTGCTCCCTTGGGACGAAGCCCCAACAAATGACAAATGGCAAAGCTCAGCTCTGCCCGGTTCAAGGTATAAAAATGGAAATTGCGCACGCCGCCCGCATAAAGCCTGCGGCTCATCTCCGCGGCAATGGTCGCCGCTACAAGCTGACGGGCAGCTGGATGATCATCCAGCCCTTCAAACAGCCGATCCATCCAATCGGGGATAGTCGCGCCGCAGGATTGAGCAAATTTGCGCGCTTGGGCAACATTTG
>RFSU01000218.1 GCA_009923795.1 Sphingomonadaceae bacterium | reverse complement strand
TGCAAGGATTGTTTTCCGCGGGGGGCCCAAGCTTTAGCGAGATAAGCAGGGGTGCGCTGCTGCTATTCCGGGGGGCTTTCGCGGGGTGAAAGCCTCACCCCTGGGCCCTGCGGCCATCACCCGTGACGGGGCCAAGATCACCCTCTTGATGAATGCTGGTCTGGCGGTTGATCTGGATATTCTGAACGATACGGGCGCGGAGGGCATTGGCCTGTGCCGCACTGAACATATGTTCTTTGATGCCGCCCGGATCACGGCTGTGCGTCAGATGATCCTTGCCGAAGATGAAGCGGGGCGTCGTGTGGCACTCGCCAAGCTGCTCCCCGAACAGCGCGAGGATTTCCGCCAGATTTTTGAGGTGATGGCCGGGCTCCCCGTGACCATCCGTTTGCTCGATCCGCCGCTGCATGAATTTTTGCCGCATGAGGAAAGCGAATTTGCCGAAGTCGCCGAGGCGGCGGGTGTTGACGCAGAAAAACTGAAACGTCGGGCGGCAGAATTGTTTGAATTCAACCCCATGCTGGGCCATCGCGGCTGTCGCTTGGGCGTCACCTATCCCGAAATTTATGAAATGCAGGCCCGCGCCATTTTTGAAGCCGCCTGCGCGCTGGAAACAGCCCCCGTTCCCGAAATCATGATCCCGCTGGTCGCGACCAAGCGTGAGCTGGAATTGATGAAGGATGTGGTCGATCGCACGGCAGAGGCCGTTTTTGCCGAACAGGGCAAGCGCATCGATTATCTGGTCGGGACGATGATTGAACTGCCGCGTGCCGCGCTGAAGGCGGGGGAAATTGCGCAGGTCGGCGCATTTTTCAGCTTTGGCACCAATGATCTGACACAAACGACGCTCGGCGTATCGCGCGATGATGCCAGCCGCTTCCTGACGACCTATGTCGATAAAGGCATTTACCCGCAGGATCCCTTTGTCAGCCTGGATGTGGAAGGTGTCGGCGAATTGATTTCGCTTGCGGTCGAACGTGGACGGGCAACGCGGCCAGACATCAAGCTCGGCATTTGTGGCGAACATGGCGGCGACCCCAAGTCGATTGCTTTTTGCGAGACAACCGGGCTCGATTACGTCTCAGCCTCTCCCTATCGCGTGCCGATAGCGCGCTTGGCCGCAGCGCAGGCGGCCCTTCAGCGATAACGGTAATTTACCTCTTTCTTTGAAGTATGCAGCGGGTTAGCTTGGTGCAAAGAGAGAAGGAGGGATGCCGATGAAGACCGGCTATCGATACGGATTGGGCCTGATCTTGGGCCTTGGCCTAGGAGCGGGTGCTGCTTGGCATGCGACTGGCAAGGGCTTTGCCGATGGCGATGTGCGTAATGGCGTTTGGTCGACATCCCTGAATTACGGCACCAACAGCACCGACCCGCTGACCCGGGCGGCGGTTGCCCGGCGCGGTCTTTTAGCCCTACCTAAAACAGAAACCGTCTATTGGGCCGCGACGCGCGATAGCAGCGGCGCACCTCTGGATGGGTCTTGCACCTACCGGATGACCGGAAAGGCGCTCGACAGCCGTTGGTGGAGCGTTACCTTTTACGACAAAGCGGGCTATCTCGTCGCCAATAAGGCCAATATCTGGTCGTTCAGCGGGGCGTCTTTGACCCCGGCCGAACAATCCGGCTGGCAGGTGACGATTGGCCCTAACAAGCCAGAAAGCGGGCATTGGTTGCCCAGTGTGGCGGGGCAGGGTTTTGAACTGACCTTGCGCATGTATAACCCAGGCGCCGCCTTTATGAAGGATCCTTCTGCCGCAGAGCTGCCCCGCTTGGTGAAGGAGGCCTGCGCATGAAACAGTGGATTGGTCCAGCAGCGCTTGCGCTGATTGCCGCATCGGGCGGCTATTATGGTGGATTGGCGCTATCGACCTATGGCTTGATGGAGGCGGCGGTCCGCCGGATTGCTGGCGATACCGGCCTAAATGCCATGCGCTATGGCGAGTTGCCCACGCCGGAAAACCAGCCTGTGGTGCGTCCCAGCCCGGATCTCGCTTATTCATCCTGCCCTTATGATCTGTCCAAAGGGCCTGTTTTGATTTCGATCACACCCGCACCGGGCCGCTATTCATCGCTTAGTGTTTTTGATGCGCGCACCGATGTGGTGTTCGTCCGCAATGATATGGATGCAGGCGGAAAGCCCTTTCAAATTGCGCTGGCGCGAAGAGGCCAAAAGGTCCCCGCTGGGGTGGAAACCGTGCGTGTCGATTATGATCGCGGGATCGCGCTTGTGCGTCTGCTGTTGAAAACACCCTCTGATATCAAGGATTTGGATGGTGTTCGTCGGCAGTCCACCTGCAAACCGATTTAAGGGTGTTGGTGTAACCTGATCCAAGCGGCAGGCTTGACCGCTTGGATCAGCATCGCCACTGCCGGGCGATGGTTTATGATGTCGCGATTATCGGGTCTGGCATGGCAGGCGCAAGCCTGGCGGCAGCGCTTGCTCCCCAGATGCGCGTGCTCATCATCGAGATGGAGGAACGGCCCGGTTATCACGCCACCGGTCGGTCGGCTGCCTTTTGGAATGAAACCTATGGCGGCCCGCTGGTTCAGCCGCTCACGACGGCATCCGGCCCGTTTCTGGCGAACCCACCTGCTGCGTTTGCGGATAACGGATTTCTTCTGCGCCGCGGCGCATTGATGATTGGTCGAACCGGGGACGGAGCGTTAGAGACACAATTCCATAAGGATTTTGAAGGCTCTGGTCTTCACCTCTCCACTTTGGGTCGGTCCGAGATGGAAGAGAAGATCCCCGGTTTGCGTCCGTCGTGGGACCGCGCGGTCTGGGAAGCCAATACCGCCGATGTGGATGTGGCAGCACTTCATCAGGCCTATCTGCGCGCCGCACAGCGGGCAGGGGTGGAGATTGTGCTGCGTCAGCCGGTGTCTGACCTCCAGCGCGATGCGAAGGGCGTTTGGACGGTCATATCCCCCAACGGCGCATGGCGTGCATCACGTGTCATTAATGCGGCGGGTGCTTGGGCCAGCGATGTGGCGCATTTATCCGATGCGCTGCCCATTCAGATTCAGCCCTTGCGCCGGACAATGGTCCAGCTGCGCCTGGGCTGCGATATCCCGATGGATTTGCCGCTCACCATTGATCTGGCCGGGCGGTTTTACTTCAAACCGGAAGGGCCAAGGCGGCTTTGG
>RFSU01000217.1 GCA_009923795.1 Sphingomonadaceae bacterium | reverse complement strand
TTCCACCTATCAAACTCAAAATTGAGTGCTGAGAAGAAGCGAGAAAGTGGTTCTCGATCTTCTGTCGACTTTCTGAGTTCTCGAAAGTTGAACGCCTGTCCGGCTTTCAACTCTGCGGAATTCTGATAGCGAACCTCTCCTGTAGACTCGCGCCGGCGAATCAGCTGCGTACTGAACCCGTAGGACAAGGCATCGCCTTCAGGCAAAAAGTAGTTGGTGCTGGTGCGACTGCTATCGAGCGGAACGACGTCGAAGTTATCAAAGTTGTAGCCAGAAAAACCGTTCGTTCGGGCGTAGTCCATCTGCCGAAGAAACGGATGTTTCACCCCGGCCACACTGCCAGATTCGTTGACCCAGGGAATTCGCGAATAGCTGAGGATGGGACGGATGACGTGTTTGATACGAGGCGCACTCGGGTCGTTCGTTTCGTAAATACGCTTTTGAGGCGAGTTTAGAGGCTGGTTCCGCCGACGGTCAGGCCCTTGATCTTCAATGAAGGCTGGCCAACGCCGACGGGCAGGCTTTGCCCGGCCTTGCCGCAGACCCCGACGCCGTTGTCGAAGTCAAAGTCGTCACCGATCATCTCCACGCGGGTCAAGGCGCTGGGGCCGTCGCCGATCAGGGTCGCGCCCTTGACCGGAGCGGTGATCTTGCCGTTCTCGACCAGATAGGCCTCGGTGCAGCTGAACACGAACTTGCCAGAGACGATATCGACCTGACCGCCGCCAAAGCTCTTGGCGAAAATGCCGTTCTTTACCCGCGATAAAAGCTCCGCCGGATCGTCCGTGCCATCCTTCATATAGGTGTTGGTCATGCGCGGCATGGGCGCATTTGCATAGGATTCGCGTCGGCCATTGCCGGTGGGCTCCACACCCATCAGCCGGGCATTGAGCCTATCTTGCATATAGCCTTTCAAAATGCCGTCTTCGATCAGGATATTTTCTCGCGTGGGGGTTCCCTCATCATCAATAGACAGCGAACCGCGCCGCGCCTCCATCGCGCCATTATCGACAATCGTGACACCGGGGGCGGCCACCCGCTCCCCAATGCGGCCGGAAAAGACGCTGGTGCCCTTACGATTAAAATCGCCTTCCAGGCCATGGCCGACGGCTTCGTGCAGCAGCACGCCCGGCCAGCCGGGGCCGACCAGAACGGTCATTTCCCCTGCCGGGGCATCAATGCTCGACAGGTTGACGACGGCTTGGTGCAAGGCCTCATCAATGGCGCGATTCCAGGTCGCGGGTTCAAACAGCCGATCATAAAGATAGCGTCCGCCGAGGCCGAAAAAGCCGCTTTCCCGGCGGCCATTTTCTTCGGCAACAATGCTGACATTGAGACGCACCAGCGGGCGGATATCGGTTCCGACAAAGCCATCGGCACGAACGACTTCCACGACGCTCCAGCTTGCCGACAGGCCAACCGTCACTTGGGCAACGCGTGGGTCGCGCGCGCGGGCGGCGGCATCAATTTGCTGGCACAACGCCACCTTATCGGCAAAGGGGATGAGGCCCATGGGGTCACCATCGGTATAGAGGTGACGATTATTCTGCCGGGGGGCGGCCGCCATTGCGGTCTTTGCCGGATCCAAGAGGGTCAGCGTTTCCCCCGCACGACGAATGGCGGCGGCACTAATTTCATTGGCATGGGCAAAGCCCGTCATCTCGCCGGATACACCGCGCAGACCAAAGCCCGCATCTGTCGAATAGTCCGCCGTTTTCAGGCGGCCATCATCAAAGCCAAAGCTTTCTGACGCGCGATATTGCAGGTAAAGTTCCCCATCGTCGCACCGCTTGAGCAAGTCAGAGGTCAACTGACGCGCGGTATCAGGATCAAGCAATCCATCATGATAGAGGAAGCGGCGGGGATCAGTGGAAAAGGTCATAAGGACCCATATAGGAAGGCCATGTGCCGCTGAACAGGGCGAAAGCCTGCGCCCGCGCCGCAGCAGACATTATTGCGTGTCGGCAGGCCCGCCTTTGAGGACGAATCTTTTGTCGCAATAGCCGCATTCGACAAAGCCTTTTTCGTCGATTTCGAGCCAGACGCGCGGATGGCCAAGCGCCGCACCGCCTGGAATATTAGACGCGCCGTCGCACGACACGCGGTGAGTGGTGACGAAAGTGGTTTCAGGCGGCTTGATCATGGGCGCGGCGATAGCAATGGCGCGCCCCGTGCGCAACGCGCAAAAGAGGATAATGATCTCGTCGACAGGCTACTTTCCCCCTGACCTTAGACCCGCTACAGCCAGAGGATGACTGAAGCTGCCATCATCATCGACAATGTCCAGAAAACCTATGCCGGGGGGAAGCAAGCGCTGAAAGGCGTTTCCTTTGAGGTGCCGCGCGGCTCCATTTTTGGCCTGCTCGGCCCCAATGGCGCGGGTAAATCAACCCTGATCAATATCTTGGCCGGGTTGGTGACCAAGACGTCTGGCCATGCCAGCATCTGGGGCTTTGATATTGACGCGCATCCCCGCAACGCAAAAAACTCCATCGGCATCGTGCCGCAGGAAATTGTGTTCGATCCCTTTTTCACCCCCTTTGAAACGCTGGAAAATGTGGCTGGGCTTTATGGCGTCAAAAAGGGCGACCGCCGCTCTATGGAATTGCTGGAGGCTGTCCACCTGACGGATAAGGCGCATGCCTATGCCCGCACCCTTTCGGGCGGGATGAAAAGGCGGCTTCTTGTGGCCAAGGCAATGGTTCATTCGCCGCCCATTTTGGTTCTGGATGAACCGACAGCCGGCGTCGATATTGAATTGCGCCAGCAGCTTTGGGCGTATGTCCGCGAGCTTAATCGACGGGGCGTGACCATTGTTCTCACCACCCATTATCTCGAAGAAGCCGAGGCATTGTGTGACCGCATTGCAATTATCAACAATGGCACGCTGATCGCCAATAAGACGACGCGCGACTTGGTGGATATGGCGCAGGAAAAGGTCGTTGAGATTACCGTTGATCGCGATGTGGATAAGGCGCCCCGCTCTCCCTTGTTTCAAAAGGTTGAGGTGAAGGCGGGCCGGGTTCTCGCGATCACCTATTCCAAAGCCCATGCCAATGCAGGCGATGTTCTGGGTGCGGTGCAGGCGGCAGGCTTTGGCATTGCCGATGTGTCCACACGCGAGGCCGATTTGGAACATGTCTTCCTCAACCTAACCCGCGCTGCGTGAACGCGGCCTTGCCCTCCCCCGGCCCCTCCCGCTTGCGGGAGGGGAGC
>RFSU01000216.1 GCA_009923795.1 Sphingomonadaceae bacterium | reverse complement strand
AGCGTTGTGGCTGCACCAAGTACAACTGCGTTGGAATAGGTCTGTGCGAGATCCGTTTTAACTACGCCGCCATTGATGCGCGTGATGCCATCGCCGGTGATCAACAGACTCGTCAGACGGGTCGTACCACCCACAACGCCGCCGAAAATGGTCGTCGCTGTATCAGTGATCGTTAGCGCCTTTGCGCCATTCAATGTGTTGACAAAGCTAATGCCCGCGCCCGTCAGCACCGTATCCCGACCCAGTGTGACTGCACCTGTATAGGTCTGGGTGCCTGTCGATGTGATCGACCGTGCTGCAAGTGCAGTTGTGCCCGAGACGGAGAGGTTACTCAGTCCAGTGACCGTATCGCTGCCCCCTACCGTTCCCAACTGCGCGTTACCTGTAATGGCGAGCGCATGGGCCTCACCAACAATCTTACCAACGGTCACGGTCGTGCCGGTCAGTGTGACGTTCGACTTCAGCTGAAGTTCACTGTCGGCATAGGTTTGCGTGCCGCCTGTCGTGGTGACATCTCCGAACAATTCAATTGTCCCAGATGCGTCACTGGCGACAGATGTTGCGGTAACCGCACTGCCAAGTCGCGTGATGCCGAAACCGTTGAGAGCGAGGGCTCCTAGCTTTTTGGTTCCACCCAGCACTCCTGAAAGCAGAATATCTTGCCCTGCAGATAGTGTTAGATTCCGGGCGACGTTCGTGCTGCTGTCGATCGTGCTAGCGAAGCTGATTGTGTGCGTGCCAGATACGGTCGCAACGACATTACCCGTCAATTCAACAGCCGAAGCAAAGGAAATATCGTCCGTTGTCAGAAGATCACCGCTCAGCTTATTTGCACCCGCACCGCTTTGTGTGACCTTGGCGCTGCGAATGTCCCCATCCGCGGCTGTCGTGAAATCGGCATCATTGGCGATAACCACATCTCCGGTCGCTGTGACGCCCGCATTGAGGGTCAGCGCATTGCCGGCAAACTTAAAATAACCGCCAAGGTTGGTTGCGCTATCGAGCTTGGTGAGGCCCGTTCCCGCTTTTTGCTCAAAACTTGCGGCCTGAAGCGCCGCCGTGAATGTCACATCATCCGCTGAGTTGAGGACGATGTCCCCAAGACCCATGGACTGCGTCCCAACTGCACCTGTAAAGCTGACATCGCCGGAACCCGCTGTGATTTCTAGACTGCGTGGTGTCGTGTTGGACTGCAGAGTTGCCGAAAAGCTAATATTGCCGCCCGAAGACGAGAGCAACGTGCCTGCGCCAAGGGTCACCGCATCCGTGTAGGTCTGCGCCCCAGATGTCTTGATAATCCCACCGTTAAGGGCCGTCGTGCCGCCGCCGTTGACGATCAATGCACCCAAAACCTTTGTAGAGCCCAGCGCAGCGTTGAATGTCTTGGCGCCGGTGCCTGTGACAGTCAGCGCGCGCGGCGTCAGGGCGTCGTCGCTATTGACCGAGTTATTCAATGTAATGTTGGAACCAGTCAGAACGATATCATGCCCAAGGACAAGACTATCGTCATAGGTCTGCGCGCCAGACGTCGTCATTGAAGCGCCGTTGAGGTTCGTCGTCCCGCCGCCATTGACGGTCAGTGAAGACAAGAGCGCCGTCGCGCCGACCGTTCCGCCAAATGTGGTGGTACCCGAACCCGAGACGGTCAGTGCGCGCGCCGTAGCACTCGCGTCGCTGTTGATTGTCTGGCCAAGCGTGATGTCTGTGCCGGTCAGCGTCACGCCACCCGTCAGGACAAGCAAGTCGTTGAAAACTTGCGTGGTGGTCGTGTCAACGGTGCCTGCAAGTTTGGTTGTGCCGCCAACATTGGTTTCCAGCGAGAACGCGTAAACATTGCCCTTAAAGGCGGTAATGCCATCGCTGCCGATGCTGACATGGCCGAGACGACCATCCGTCTTTGCGCCAACTGCGCCCGTGAAGGTGACAGCACCCGTGCCCGCCGCAACGGTCAGCGCATTGGACTCAGTAGCAGCCGAATCCAGCGCCGTACCAAAGGTTATTGCGCTGTTGGTTGTGGTCAACGTCGTCGTCGTACCAAGGGTGACATCGCTCTGGAAGTTCTGAGTGCCCGTTGATGTAAGGGTTGCGGTTTCGATCAGCGTCGTGCCGCTGACATCAAGTGACGCAAGACCTGTGACGGTATCATTCGTACCATTTGGATTACCCAATTCGGCATTGCCGACGATGCTTAATGTCTTACTGCCGCCGCTGAGCGATCCATAAGCTTTCACCGTTGCCGCCGTGAGCGTCACATCTGCCTTGAGCGTCAAAACATCCTGGTAGAATTGATCATCTGTTGTCAGGATGTTGGCAAAAACCTCCGTCGAACCAGCCGCATCTGTGCTGACCGATCCAGCCTTCACCGTTGTCACAAATTTCGTTGTCCCGGCACTATTAACGGTGATGCTGCCCAAGGCGCGCGTTGCCCCAAGCTTATCAGAGAATGTGACGTTGCCGCTGCCGGAACTGAGTGTGATCGCGCGCGCAGACGCGTCACCGCTATCAACCGTTGATAGCAAAGTGATGGATCCACCTGATGACCAGAAAGACACATCTCCCGTGAGCGTCACGGCCTGTGCTAACGAGATATTCGCGTTGGTCGTGCTGATGTCACCAGAGAGGCTATTAAGACCAGAGCCCGTCTGACTAAATGCGCTGCCGGCCGTAATGTCGCCATTGGCGGACGTTGTGAACAGACCGCTATTGGCGACTGTAAAGCCAGAGCCAGTGCTGACCGCACCGGCGATCGTCAGCTTCGTTCCGGTAAAGCTAAAGCCGTTGGCAAGCGTCGTTGTGCCAGACACCAGTGTCAGGTTGGAGCCCGCTAGCTGTTGGAAGCCACCCGCTGTCACTGCCGCTTCGAAGCTCACATCCGTTGCCGATGAGACCGAAATCAGGCCGGGTGCGGTCAGACTGACATCACCACCGACCACGCCTGCAAAGCGGATGCTGCCTGTGCCGGACGTTAAGGTGAGGTTATAGGCAGAGCCGAGTGCATCGACCGTGCCGAGGAACAAGATGTCGCCGCCACTCGTCGCACCCGTTGTTAGAATGCGGTCGCCATTCAGAACCGTTGCACCCGTGAGCGTGATAGTCCCGCCGCTCTTTGCGGCATTGCTCGTGTTGGCCGTGGTCGAGATATTGCCGAGGAGATTTATTGTGGACGCGGTCAGAGAGACATTGCCGCCCAATGCATCGCGTCCATTGGCCGAAATTCCGCCCTCAGAAATGGTAC
>RFSU01000215.1 GCA_009923795.1 Sphingomonadaceae bacterium | reverse complement strand
GCCCCTCCCTACCAGAACAACTGTGCGGCATAACGCCGGGGCGGCTCTCCGATGACAGCATTGCCCGCGCGCTCCTACGCCAAGCGGCCCAATCGCAGGGCATTGGCCCCCGCACGATCACCGCACAGGCCCCCATCATTGATCTGCTGCGCCACTGGCCCGATGCATTGGCGCAGACCCGGCGTATCGTCGGCGCAGATGTGATGTTGGTTTGCGACTCAGCCATCAGCCGCTATGGCCTTGTCCATGTCTCTCCAGCCTGATCTGAAGCCCGCGCTCTGCCCCCTATGCCGCAAGCCAGCGGCCGCCGCGCACCTGCCCTTTTGTTCGCGCGGGTGTAAGGATCGAGATCTGCTCAACTGGCTGGGCGAAGGCTATCGCGTGCCTGCCCGCGCCGATGAGGACGCACACGAAACGGGGCTGGACAGCGACGCCTAACCATGGCTATAGGCCCGCCTTCAAAGCGCGCGCCCGCCGCGCCCTTTGGCCCAGGTAGCTCAGTCGGTAGAGCAGCGGATTGAAAATCCGCGTGTCGGCGGTTCGATTCCGTCCCTGGGCACCATTTTTCCCCTTTTTGACGGTGTTTCCCCTGTTGGCCGCGCTGTGCGCTGGCGGGATTTGATACTGCTTTCCTATATAATACCAAAATGGTTTGATATTCCCTAAATTTGGCATCAATACTGCCCCACCTATTGGGGGAGTGTTGCGTGAGCCGCCAATTTATTCATGAATATCGTGCCGAGCTGGATCGGATGCGCGCAATATCGGGCAGCCGCCGGGAATCTGTGCTGCGCGATGCGTTTAAGATGCTGCTCCAGCGATGGGGCCGGGGGCAGGATCTTCTCCTTGTTCCGGAACATAGCCTCATCACCGATAAGGGCAGCCGTATTTATGTGGATGGCGCGCTGCTCAACAGCCTGCGCATCCCCTTTGGCTATTGGGAAGCGAAGGACGCCGACGACCGTCTGGATCACGAAATCGCCAATGGGCTATCCCAAAGACAATATCGTCTTTTCCGATGATGTGACCGCCGTTCTGTTCCAGCGGGGGCATGAGGCAGATCGTGCGCCGATGGATGATGTGGACGCGCTGCTCCGCCTGCTAACGCGCTTCTTGCCTATGAACGGCCAGAGGTGAGCGATTTTCGTAAGTCCGTGCAGCAATTTGCGGCGGATTTGCCCGCCATCCTTGAGGCGCTGCGCAATAGAATTGCGCAAAAGCGCGCCGCCTCGCGCGATTTCAAGCGGGCGGAAGAAGCCTTCCTCGCCCATGCCCGCAACGCCATCAACCCGCAGGTGAACGAAGAGGATGTGCAGGAAATGCTCATCCAGCATATCCTGACTGAGGACATCTTCGCCAAGGTGTTCGACAATCCCGATTTCCACCGACAGAATAATGTCGCCGCCGCGCTCTATGCGCTTGCGGACAAGCTGTTCAGCTATGGTGAAAAGCAAGTCCTGCTAAAGTCACTCGGCCCTTATTATTCAGGCATTGCCCGCACAGCTGCGGTGTTGGAAAGCCATTCCGAGAAGCAGGATTTTCTCAAAGGCCTGTATGAGAATTTCTACAAGGTCTATAATCCCCAAGCCGCCGACAGGCTGGGCGTCGTCTATACGCCGGGTGAAATTGTCCGCTTCATGATCCGGTCTGCCGATTGGCTGTGCGAACAGCATTTTGGCAAAAACCTGATCGACAGGCATGTGGACATTCTTGACCCGGCAACGGGCACGGGCACCTATATTGTCGAGCTGCTGGAGCATTTTCGCGGCGACCATGAAAAGCTGCGCTATAAATATAAGGAAGAATTGCACGCCAACGAAGTGGCGATCCTCCCTTATTATGTGGCGAATTTGAATATTGAGGCCAGCTATGCCGCGATCACCGGGCAGTTTGCCGAATATCCCAATCTCTGCTTTGTCGATACGCTGGATAATGTCGCGGCGCTGGAGACAAAGAAAGACGAGCATTTTGGTGATCTATTGGGATCACTAAGCGATGAAAATATGGCGCGAGTGAAGCGGCAGAATGACCGCGAGATCAGCGTTATCATTGGCAACCCTCCCTATAATGCCAATCAGCAGAATGAGAATGATAACAATAAGAACCGAAAATATGACCAAATCGACGAAAGAATTAAGCAGACCTACATAAAGGCGAGCACCGCGCAGAAAACCAAGCTCTATGATCCGTATGCGAGGTTTTTCCGCTGGGCGAGTGACCGGCTTGGGGATGAGGGTCTAATCGCCTTTATTACCAATCGGAGCTTCATAGACAGCAAAACCTTTGACGGTTTCCGGAAAAAAGTAGCAGATGATTTCCAAGAGATTTGGGTCGTCGATCTGGGTGGTGACTACAAAGAGGCAGGGCCTGCCGGAAAAAGCAATGTATTTGGGATTGGAACGGGTGTTGCGATTTCTTTCTTGTTGAAGAAAACTGATCGTTCCAGCCTAGTTCTAAACAGGATTTCAGCTCCGGACCAACCAGCGGAAGACAAACTGACGTGGCTGGCTTCGAATTCTTTGGCAGACATGCCCAGGAAGCAAGTCAAACCGACGCATGATGGCTCGTGGGATGAATTACCCGATCCATTTCCAGCAAGTTGGATTCCTGCCGCAATTAAGAGTGCAGCTGATGGCGGCGCGGTGCAAGCAGTCTTTGCCGGAAGTTCTAATGGAGTTGTAACGGCGCGCGATGACTGGGCCTACGATCTCTCAAGCATGAATCTCTTCAAGAAAGTTCAGTGGTTCGTGAACTATTTTGAGGCCGAACGTAAAAGATGGGCTGCCGAAAGGCCAACGGGTCAAATTGGGGGTTGGATCGGCCGATCCATTAAATGGACATCAGAGTTGGAGAGCGCCTTCATCAAAGGCCATAAAATCCGGCTCAATGAAGACGGGATTTGTGAGGTTTTGTTTCGCCCCTTCGCGAAACGGGTGATGTATTATGAAGAGCACATCACACACCGAATTTACCAGAACAAGCGCTACTTTCCCTTGCGCCAATTGGCTTCAAACAGACTGATTGCCTTCACTGGACCAGATTCTCAAAAGCCCTTCCTCTGCTTAGGGAGCGACCAAATGATTGATTATCATATGGTTGGTGGCGGTGCGACTGGAGTTGAACTCCCCCGCTACCGCTACACAAAGTCCGGCGAGCGGGTGGATAACATCACCGATTGGGCGGTGGCGCAGTTTGTGGCGTATTATGCCTATAACCCCTCTCCCCTTGCGGGAGAGGGGG
>RFSU01000214.1 GCA_009923795.1 Sphingomonadaceae bacterium | reverse complement strand
ATGTCGTTGCTGCCCGCGCGGCTTTTGGGTCGTGTCGATGGTTGACGGATACGCTCTTGCCCAAATTTGGTATTGAAACGACGACGATTGACAGTCGCGACAACGCGCAATGGGAAGCGGCCATTCGCCCCAACACGAAGGTTTTCTTTTTTGAAACGCCTGCCAATCCAACAATGGACATCGTGGATATGGCCTTTGTCTGCGGTTTGGCGAAGGCGCATGGCATTACGACAGTGGTCGACAATGCCTTTTCCACGTCGGCCTTGCAGCGCCCGATGGACTTTGGCGCGGACGTCGTTGCCTATTCCGCGACCAAGATGATGGACGGGCAGGGCCGTGTTCTTGCGGGAGCCGTGGCGGCGTCGAATGCCTTCATGGACGAAAAGCTTTTGCCGTTTCAGCGCAATACGGGACCAAATTTGTCGCCCTTTAACGCCTGGGTTGTGCTCAAGGGTCTTGAAACGCTGGACCTCAGAATTCGGCGGCAGTCTGAAAATGCGATGGCCGTTGGGAAGTTTATGGAAAAGCGTGTTCCCATCATGCTGCATCCGGGTTTGGCCAGCCACCCCCAGCATGATTTGGCGATGCGTCAGATGGCGGCCTGCGGGCCGATTTTTTCCTTTGTTTTGGATGGCGGACGCAGTCAGGCCATGGCGTTGCTCAATGCCCTGAAATTGATCGATATTTCCAACAATATTGGGGATTCTCGATCCTTATTGACCCACCCGGCGTCGACAACCCATCACAGCGTTGGGCCAGAGGCGCGCGCGGCGATGGGGGTGAGTGAGGGGATGTTGCGGATCAATATTGGGCTTGAGGACCCGCAAGACCTGATCGAGGATCTTGATCAGGCGCTTCAAGCTGTCGGGCTGTGATCTTATCACTCTTCCCTTATGTGGCGCAGACCCATGGCGTCATCGTCCGGGTCAGTGCCAATTTTTTGCCGGAACAGTCTCGACCATCGCAAGAGCGTTGGTTTTGGGCCTATCATATTCGGATTGAGAATGAAGGCCCGTCCGCCGTCCAGTTGCTGACCCGCTATTGGGAAATCCGTGATGCGCATGGTGAATTGCATATTGTGGAGGGGGACGGTGTGATTGGGGAGCAGCCCGTCATTCGGCCCGGCGCATCCTATGATTATGTCTCGGGATGCCCTCTTTCAACATCAAGCGGCTCTATGGTTGGGCGCTATCGGATGATGGATGAAGCGGGATCAATGCTGGATATAGCCATTCCTGCCTTTGACTTGCGCACGCCAGTTGTTCCCGGATGAAGCGGACGCTTTTACCCCTAAATGGCTTGCGCGTCTTTGACGCAGCGGCCCGACATTTGAGCTTCACGCGCGCGGCCGACGAGCTTGCGGTTACGCCTGCGGCGGTTGGGCAGCAGATCAGGGCTTTGGAAGATGTTTTGGGTGTGGTGTTGTTTCGACGTACGCCGAAGGGCTTGGAGTTGACGCCAGAGGCTCAAAATGGGCTTGATGCCCTGCGCGCGGGTTTTCTTCAATTTGAAGAGGCCGTGCGCGCCATGCAAATTGGACAATCGTCCAAGTCGCTGACCATTGCGGCACCAAGGGATATGACGGCAAAATGGTTGGCCCCACGCCTTGCGGAATTTGGCCGCACCGATCCTGAAATACGGTTTACCATTGTCGCGGCAGACGCGCCGCCGGAATTCACCGAAGCTAATCTGGATATCGCGATCATTTTTGCGGACGGCCCCGGCGAGCATGAAGGTTTGAAGCTAGCGGATGGCGCAATGGTGACGGTCGCGGCACCAGAAGGTGCAGGAGACACGTTGATCATCTGGCCGGGAAGCGATGTTGAAGAAGTCGCCAGCCTGAGAGTGGCGGATGCGGGCCTCGCGCTTGATGCTGCAGCCAATGGTTTTGGCCGGGCTAGGGTTCCGCTATTGCTTGCTGAGGCAGATATTCAGTCGGGTCGGGTTCGGGCAATAGACAATTCTCAGCCATGTGAGAGGGCCTATTGGCTTATCGCGCCGCGCCCTCAATGGCGTCAGAAAAAGGTTCGAGCGCTTGTCGAGGCCCTGTCCGGCTCGCCCTTGGATTGATCAGGCTGGCTGCCTAATCTTAGCCTTTAAACTGCCTAACATAGGCCGAGATGGCCGGCGCATAGGTTTGATGTTCCGCAATCAAGACCCGTGACGCGAGTGTGTCGGGCGTGTCATCCGCGAAAACGGGAACCTCGGTCTGTGCAAGCACTTCGCCATCGTCCAATTCTGCTGTCACGACATGGACACTGCAACCGGCAATCTGGTCGCCCCCAGCAAGGGCACGCTCATGCGTATCCAGCCCCTTATATTTGGGCAGCAAGGAAGGATGGATGTTGAGGATCCTCGCAGGCCAAAGGGCCACAAATTCAGGGGACAGCAAGCGCATATATCCGGCAAGGATGATCATATCGGCTTGAGCGGCCCGTATCTGAGTGTCCAAGATTTTATCAAACTCCGCTCTGGCCATGCCGGCAGATTTTCTGCTTGAGCAAGGCGCAGTCCCGCCGCCTCTGGATCATTTGCAGCCACCAGTACGATTTCAAACGGGCAGCCGCGTTGTTTGGCGGCATAGATGAGGGCGGCCATATTCGAGCCCCGGCCCGATATAAGGATTGCGATGCGCGCCTTAGCCATAATGGGTTGCACGCCAATCTGACCGGGCGCTCCAGACGCCTGCGCTGCCAGTGACGGTGCATCCTGTTTTTCCTGACGCGATATGGCCCATTTTGACCATTGTTTCGCCAGCTTGTTCAAGGGACGCCGTGACGTGATCAACCGTATCTGCGGCAACGACAATCGCCATGCCAACGCCACAGTTGAATGTGCGGGCCATTTCCTCTGGTTCAATATGGCCTTGGGCCTGCAGGAAAGCCATGAGGCGAGGTTGGTCCCACAAGTCTGCATTGATGTGAGCGTGGAGGCCAACGGGCAGAATTCTTGGAATATTTTCCAGCAATCCGCCGCCCGTGATATGTGCCATGCCGTGAATTTGGCCGGCCCGAACCAGCGGCAACAGAGATTTTACATAAATGCGGGTCGGCGCCATGAGAGCATCAATCAGGATAACTTCTTGGTCAAACAGGGCAGGGCGATCCAGCTTCCACCCTTTGTCTGCCGCAAGTCGCCGCACGAGAGAAAATCCGTTGGAATGAATGCCCGAAGAGGCCAGCCCCAAAATGACATCACCATCGGCAATGCGATCCGCCGTGAGTACCTGAGACCGTTCAACGGCACCCACGCAAAATCCAGCGAGATCA
>RFSU01000213.1 GCA_009923795.1 Sphingomonadaceae bacterium | reverse complement strand
TTTTCGTCGAGACAATGGTCATCAAATTTAAGGAAGCGGCTGCCAAATGGCTGTCGGGCCGAGAGCCCTTTACCGCCAAGCTGAATCCCGATTATGCCCGCAGCGATTATGACCATTTGATGCGGCTGGAAGAATGGCAGGGGCGCGATGCCTAAGCGCCGGGGCTTTACCCTTTTGCCCCGCTTGGAGGGCGCTCAGGCCACAGCATCGCGGCCGGATGCACAAGTCTGGCTGTCGGCATCGGCAGGGGCTGGCAAAACGCAGGTTTTAACCGCGCGCGTGTTGCGCCTGTTGTTGGATGATGCCGACCCAGAATCGATCCTGTGCCTCACCTTTACCAAGGCGGGTGCCGCGGAAATGGCCGACCGTGTTCATGAGCGGCTGGGGGCTTGGGTGACGCTGCCCCTGGCCGATCTTCGCAAGGATTTGTTCCACCTGTGCGAACGCCATCTGGATGATGATCAGATCGCCAAAGCGCGGCAGCTTTTTGCCAAAGTTCTCGACGCGCGCGGTGGCGGGCTGCGGATTCAGACGATCCATAGCTTTGCCCAGACCTTGCTGGCGGCCTTCCCGAGCGAAGCCAGCCTCCCCGTTGGCTTTCGCCCCATTGAAGGACGCGAAGAGGGGCAATTGCAGAATGAGGCCCTTGCCGATCTTGTTGCCCAGGCCGAGCGGGAAGGACGCGCGGGCGTGCTGGATCGCATGCAGTTTCTCGCCCGGACACTTGGCGAAGAGGCGACCCGGAACCTCCTGAAGCGCTGTGCCCATGCGCCTGATGTGATGGAGGATCTTGGCCCCGGTGCTGAGGCGCGTGTGCGTCGCTGGCTGGGGCTTGGGGATTTTGATGTGCAGGCCAAGGCGCGGGCCGAATGCGCGGATGCTGGCTTTGATCTGGCGGCGCTTCAAGCAATCCAAAACATGTTTGTTTCGGCGCCGGGCGTCCGCCTTCAAGGCCTTGGGCAACGGATCACCGATTGGCGCGCGCGCGACGTTGCGGAACGGATGGCAAGTCTGGGCGATTTGCTCAAGGCTTGGTCATATGACGATGGTCAGCTGCGGGAGAATTCGGCCTGGATTCCCAAAAATGCCGACTATCTTGATCTTGTCCGCCCGATCCATGCGCATTTCTTGCAATTGCGTGAATTGCTGCGCCTTGATGATACAGCGCGGCGTCTCTCCGCCGCACTCTCGCTGGGCCAAGATTATGCGCGGGCTTATGCCGATGCCAAGCGCGCGGCAGGGGCCGTGGATTTCAACGATATGATCCGCGCGACCGTCCGTCTGCTCCAGCAGCCGGGCATTGGCGATTGGATCCGCTATAAGCTTGATCAGTCGGTCGACCATATTCTGGTGGATGAGGCGCAGGATACGAACGCGGACCAATGGAATATTGTAAAAGCGCTGACGGAGGAGTTTTTTGCAGGCGCCGGGGCCAAGGCGGATCGAGCCCGCACCGTCTTTGCAGTTGGGGATTTTAAGCAAGCGATTTTTGGCTTTCAGGGCACCGACCCGGAGCAATTTGAAGGCGCTGGAGGATTTTTCCGGGAAAAGGTCGAAGCCGCAGACCTTGAATTTCAGCCGCTGACGATCAGCCAATCCTTCCGATCCAGCCAGCCCATATTGGATGCGGTGGACGCCGTTATTGCCGATCTTGGCCATGAAACCATGGGCCTAACGGTTAAGCCTGAGCTGCATAAGAGCGCGCGCCAAGGCTCTGGCCATGTCGAGCTTTTCCCCTTCGTCCACAGCGATGCCGATGCCGAGGGGGATATTGATACCGATGTCGATGGGGACGCCGAAGAAGATTGGTTCTCTGCCTCCGAGCTGAATTGGGCCAGCGCCCTTGCAAAAAAGGTCCGCCATTGGACAGAGGGCGGGCTGTATCTCGACACGCAAGGTCGTCCGGCGGAACCGGGCGATGTGATGATCCTGCTGCGCAGTCGATCGGATTTGGCACGGCTGATCGTCTCCCGTCTGTATGAAGAGCAAGTGCCCGTGGCGGGGGTGGATCGGTTGCGGCTGGCCGCGCCCATTGCGGTGCAGGATTTGATGGCCTGTGTCCGCTTCGTGCTGCAACCCGGCGATGATCTGACACTGGCGAGCCTGCTTGTCTCCCCCTTGATCGGTTGGTCGCAGGACGATCTGCTGACCCATGCCGCCGGGCGTCGCCGGGGCCTATGGGCGCATCTGCGTGAAACCTTGGATCGCGAGGCGTTAGCCCCGCTCTATCAACTGCTCGACATGGCGGATCGGGTGACGCCTTATGGCTTTTTGGAAGCCATATTGTCTGGCCCGATACAGGGTCGGGAAAAGCTGATTGCGCGACTGGGCGAAGAAGCGCGCGACCCGATTGAGGAACTGCTGAATGCAGCCCTCCAGTTTGAAATGACGCGCACGCCCTCCCTCCAACTCTTCCTTGATTGGTTTTCGCGGGGCGATGTCGAGATTAAGCGCGACCCCTCTAAGCCCGAAAATGCGGTTCGGGTGATGACGGTGCATGGCTCAAAGGGCTTGCAGGCCCCGATTGTTGTTCTGGCCGATGCGACCGCAGATCCGGACAATAAACGCAGTCGTGATCTCGATTGGATAACGGACGATGGCCTAAAGCTGCCCGTGCCACGACCCAAGAAAGACGCGCTGACCGGCTCTCTGCAAAGCTCCGCCGAGTTGCAGGACCGGCGGGACCGCAATGAGCATTGGCGCTTGCTTTATGTCGCGATGACGCGGGCGGAGGAATATCTGTTCGTGGGCGGTGCCCTCAAGAGCAAGCAGGTGAAGGCAGGCGATGTCGGCGTTGACTGCTGGTATGCCCGGGTCAGATCGGCGCTCTCCTCGCTGCCCAATTTGGAGGAGCGGGGGGGCGGGCTGATCTTCGCCCAGAAGGCGCCCAGAAGGAAAAGCCCAGCCGAAGCAAAGACAAAGCCAGCGATGCGCCAGACATATGGGACGCAGCTTTGCCGGAATGGGCCATAAATCCGGCGGCTGCAGAGGCGCGGCCGTCGCGTCCGCTAGCGCCTTCTGCTCTTGGTGTGGAGGATAAAGCGAGCAGCCCGCCGCCTGACCCGGCCATGCGGGATGCCGCGCGACGGGGAAGCTTGCTTCATGGTCTGTTTGAACGCCTGCCCGCTGTCCGTCCGGAGGACCGGCATTTGGCCGCCACCCATTGGCTGACCGCGCAGCAGGCAGATGATGTGGAGGGCCTGATCGCAACCGCGCTCTCCATTATCGACCATCCGGATTTTGCCCATGTTTTTGCCGCAGAGGCCCTTGCGGAAGCGCCGCTGGCGGGTGTTGTGAATGGGGATGTGATTTCTGGGGCGGTGGATCGGC
>RFSU01000212.1 GCA_009923795.1 Sphingomonadaceae bacterium | reverse complement strand
CGCGTCTAGGCGAAAAGGGCGGGCTTGTCACCCATGTGAGACATTGCTCAGATGCCGGGGCAGGGTGAAGGGCGCAATCAGGATCACATCAATCTGAATTGTGTCATCTGCGCACGCATATTGATCGGCCAAAGCGATGGCCGCCGCGCGCACGCGCCGGAGGCGCTGGGCATCTATGGCCAAGTCCAAATCGCTGGCGCGGCGGCGGGTTTTCACTTCGACAAAGGCAATCTTGCGGCCGCGCCGGGCGATGATATCCACTTCACCGGCCCGCACCCGTATGCGCCGCCCCAAAATGCGCCAGCCATGCAGGATCAGCCAGATAGCCGCGATGTGTTCGCCCCAATTCCCCCGTTTTTCGGCGGCCTTTCGGCTCACTTGCCCTGAAGCTCCAGCGCGCGGGCGTAAAGGGTTTTGCGGTCTGCGCCGAACTGCCGCGCGACAAGGCCTGCCGCTTGCGCTGGAGACGCATTTTTCAGGGCTGCGCGCAGGGCCGTCTCCACATCTTCTGCACTGGCAGGCTCCGGTTCCCCGGGTGGCCCAACGATGATCACAATTTCCCCCTTGGGCGGGGCTTCTGCATAGCGCTCTGCCAGATCGAGGAGCGTCCCTGTCACGCATTCCTCATAGCTTTTCGTGATTTCCCGCGCGATAGCCGCGTCTCGATTGCCCAGCCCTTGTGCCAATGCAGCCAGCGTTGCCGCCAATCTGGGGCCAGATTCATAAAAGGTAAGCGTTGCCCGCAGGGTTGAAAACTCAGCAATCATGTCTGCCCGCGCTTTGGCTTTGGCGGGTAGAAAGCCTGCAAAGAGGAAGCGATCGGTTGGAAGCCCAGATAATGTCAGTGCGGCAATAACGGCAGACGGCCCCGGGATCGTGACAATATGCCGCCCGGCCTCCCGGGCATCACGCACCAGCTTATAGCCGGGGTCAGAAATCAGCGGCGTCCCGGCATCTGAGACAAGAGCAATCGCCTCGCTGGCCATGCGCGCAACAAGGCCGGGCCGAACTTTATCCGCATTATGGTCATGATAGGGTAACATGGGCTGTTTTATGCCAATATGGTGGAGCAACTTGGCGGTGACGCGGCTGTCCTCGACCGCTATCAAATCAACAGCCGACAGAACTTGCGCGGCGCGGGGACTTAAATCGCCAAGATTGCCGATGGGCGTTGCAACGATATAGAGTCCGGGTTCAAGAGGTTCGGCCATAAGGAGAGTGTCATGGCAGAGACTATGGGTAGAGAGCAAGCAAAGGACATGGGGCGTCGTCGGCTCATGCGCTGGGGCGTCATCGGTGCTGCTCTTCTTGCTGCTGGCTGTCAGGTTGTCCCAAAGGCCCCGCCAAAGCCGGTTGCAGCGCCCGTGGAAGAAGGGCCTGCAGACGGCCTGCCCAGCGACACGACGCGTCATCGCATTGCCCTTTTGGTGCCGCTGACCGGTGCCAATGCGGGGATTGGAGAGTCGATTTCAAACGCCGCCAACATGGCCGTACTCGATACGGGCGGCGAAAAGATTCGCATGACGGTTTATGATACGGCGGGTGGCGCAGCGGCAGCGGCTGAAAAAGCCATCACTGAGGGCAATAAGCTGATCCTCGGGCCGCTTTTGGCCGAAGATGTGCGCGCAGCAGCGGAGATCGGCCGCAAATATCGCGTGCCGCTCATCGCCTTTTCCAACGATGTGTCCGTCGCTGGCAACGGCACTTATTTGCTGGGCTTCACGCCCGCCCAATCTGTCGCGCGTGTTGTCACCTATGCCCGATCTCGCGGTATGGTGCGTTTTGCCGGTCTCGTGCCCGTCGGGGTGTATGGCCAGCGGGCGCAAACGGCGCTGACCCGGGCTGTCGAAGATGCAGGCGGGACATTGGTTTCAGTGCAGGCCTATGACCGCAACGCCGGATCGATGATGAGCGCGATTTCAAAGCTGAATAAGGCGGGCAAGGCGGACGCAATTCTGATTGCAGATGCCAGCCGTACCGCCGTTCAGGCTATTCCTAATTTGCGCCGTGGGCCAAGCGCCTCTGCCCGCATTCTCGGCACGGAATTGTGGAATACAGAAATGGGCCTGACATCGCCCGCACTTTCTGGGGCTTGGTTCGCCAGCGTGTCAGATGGGCTTTATGGCCAGATGGCGGCGCGATATCGCAGCAGATTTGGCGGAACACCTTATCGCCTGTCCAGCCTTGGCTATGACGCGGTTCTGTTGGCCACCAAAGTCGCGACCAATTGGAAACTCGGCACCGCCTTCCCATTGCCGGCCTTGGATGATGCGGGCGGATTTGCCGGGATTGATGGGCCGTTTCGGTTCAATGCCTATGGCGTGGCGGAACGCGCGCTAGAGGTGCAGCAGATCGGCCCCAATGGCATGACTGTCATCTCCCCGGCGCCCAAGGGATTTGAGGACTAAGCAGCAACCAGTTCGGCCAATATGCGGTCGAGCAGAAGCATCCCGTCTGGCAGGACAATGAGGTGAGATCCGTCTTGTAGGATCAGCCCAAGCTGGCTGAGTTGGCGTGCGGCTGTGGGGTTAATCAAGGCGTCTTCCGCCATGCCCGTGCGCCGGGCAATGTCGGCCAAGTCGACACCTTCGGCCAGCCTCAACCCCATGAGCAAGGCTTCGCGCGCGCGCTCGGCGAGTGAGAGTGCCTCTTCCGATTGGGCACCATGCCCGTTGCGGGTGACGGCGTTCAGGAAGTTTTCCGGCTTTTTATGGCGGATCGTCGCCAACCCGGTGCGGCGGCCATGCGCGCCGGGGCCGATGCCCACATATTCCCCATAGCGCCAATAGGTCAGGTTGTGGCGGCTTTCCTCGCCGACCCGGGCATGGTTCGACACTTCGTAGCGCAGGAGGCCCGCCGCCCGGGTGAGGGCGTCTGTTAGGTCATAGAAATCCGCCGCTTCATCGGGGTCTTTTGGTTCAAGCTCCCCGGTGCGGACTAAAGTTTCAAAGCGTGTGCCGGGTTCAATCGTCAATTGGTAGAGCGATAAATGCCCTGTTCCCAACGACAAAGCACGGCCCAGTTCCGCTTCCCAGTCGCCAAGCGATTGGCCGGGTAGGGCATAGATCAGGTCAAAGCTCACCCGGTCAAAATGTCGCTGCGCAATACTGAGTGCATCTTGCCCTTCTGCGACATCATGCGCACGGCCGAGCAGACGCAGGCTTTCGTCGTTCAGCGATTGCAGCCCAAGCGAGACCCGGTTGATTCCAGCGGCGGCAAGATCGGCAAAGCGGGCCGCCTCAACCGAAGAGGGATTGGCCTCCAGCGTGATTTCAATGTCGGCTGCAAAGCCCCAATGCCGTTCTGCCTCAGTTAACAAAGTCTCCACGAGCGCCGAG
>RFSU01000211.1 GCA_009923795.1 Sphingomonadaceae bacterium | reverse complement strand
CCGGATCGGCATTTTGAGGTGGATCCAGCGCGGTTGATTGCGGCGCATAAGGCCGCCAGATCGGGCGGCCCCGCCATAATTGGCGTCTGGCATTCGCACCCAAATGGTCATTGCCAGCCTTCTTCTGAAGATGCCCGTGCCGCAGCTCCAGACGGCATGGTCTGGGTGATCGTGGCCAATGGGGCCGCCGGGTGCTGGCGCGCGGTGGAAGCGGGGGCCGTTGGCGGGCGCTTTGATCCGGTGGTGCTTGCGGTCAGCTAGGCGATCCGCCACATTCGAGATCACCCCCTGTTACGAGTCTATTTGGGTGCTCGGAGTATGCGTATGCGGGATGACCCTTTTGATTTTGCCGGCTTGCTGTGCGCGCGCCTATGCCATGATCTGCTTGGACCTGTTGGGGCGCTGGGCAATGGCTTGGAATTGCTGGCGCTGGATCAAGACCCGGCCATGCGGCGGCAAACGCTGGAGCTGATGACGAGCAGTTCGGCGGCCGTCGCGGCCAAGCTGAAATTCTTCCGCCTCGCTTTTGGCACTGGGGGCGACATGGCGCAGCGCCTTCCCATCACGGGCGTTCAGACTGTCATAAATGATTTTTATGCGTTGAGGCCAAACATTCGGCTGGGGTGGGTGGTTAATGGGGTGGATTTGCCGCATCCCATGGCCCGGCTTTTGGCGGTCTTTGCGATGTTGGCGGGCGATGCGCTGCTGCGCGGTGGCGACCTTGATATTGCCGTTGATCACACGGGGCCAGCAAGTGAAATTGTGGTGCGTGCTGCTGGCGAACGCATCGCTTTCGATGCCGAACATCGTCTGGCTATGGAGGGCGGCTCTGTACCTTATTTCGATACGCGCACTGTGCCTGCGCAGCTGGCCGCGCGGCTGGCCGATCGGTTCGGTATGACGCTACAAATCTCCCCCCCGGAATCAGCTAAGCTTTTGCTTGGCGCGACCGCCCAATCCTGAAGGGAGCACCGGGGCAGAAGGATCAGGATTTGGCATCCGCCGTCGGGCCGCTTATGGGAAGCAGATGACACCCAATCAGCAGCGCGGCCTGACAGGCTATGATGTGCTCATCGCAGCGGTCATGAACCTGATGTGGGGCCTGAATTTGATTGCGGTCAAAATGTCGGTGGATCTGGTTTCTCCGCTGACCGCAGCCTTTTTGCGGCAGGTCATGGTTCTGCTGATTTGTTTGCCTGCCCTTCGGATTATTCAGGGGCGCATGCGAGAGCTTATTCTGCTCGGCGCGCTTGCGGGAGGCGCTTTTTACATCACCGTCAATTTGTCGATGGCGGTCTCCACAAATGTCAGCGCGCTGGCCATTGCAGGGCAGCTTGGCGCGCCCTTCTCCCTCATCCTCGCAGTGATTTTTCTGGGGGAAAGGGTGCATCGCTATCGCATCGCTGGAATGGCGCTCGCTTTTTTTGGCGTTGTCCTTTTGGTGTTCGACCCGCGGGCCATTGATGAACAATTGGGCCTTGCGCTGACGGCTTTGGCCAGCTTGATTTGGGCGATTTGCTCGCTGATCCAGCGGCGGCTGGTTGGGGTTCCGGTGCTGGGCATCTATGCGTGGATGGGCCTTGTCGGCGCGCTTGTCCTTTTGCCGGTGTCGATCCTCTTTGAACCGCAGAGCATGGCCTCGATCCCAAATCTTCCGGTGTCCACTCTGGGCTGGATCTTGTTTTCGGCCTTGGGCTCCACCGTCATTGGTCAGGGCGCGATGAGCTTTTTGTTGCAGCGCCATACCGTGAGCACGGTCGTGCCGCTGACATTACCATCGCCCGTTATCGCGGTGATTGCGGCCGCCTTTTGGTTCGGCACGGCTTTGACCCCAGTGATGATTGCGGGCGGCGTCATTGTGTTGGTCGGTGTTGCCATTGTAACGCTGCGGACGGCCAAGGCTGGGGAGCAGACTGCGTGACGGATATGGACGGCATGATTGACCGGCTTTCGCCCAATTTTGATGCGCGCACGCTGCCAATTTCGATGGCCGTTCTCCACTATACGGGCATGATCGACGCGGCATCGGCGATTGATCGACTGGCCGATCCAGACGCCAAGGTGTCGGCCCATTATGTTGTGGCCGAAGACGGGCAAATCATCCGTATGGTTGATGAGGCAAACCGCGCTTGGCACGCAGGCCGATCTTGGTGGCGCGGCGTGAGCGACATTAACTCGGCAAGCATTGGGATTGAGATTGTGAACCCCGGCCATGAATTTGGCTATCGCCCCTTTCCAGAGGCGCAGATTGATGCGGTGATCCACTTGCTTGGCGGAATTGTGCGGCGTCATGGCATTACGCGGGGCAATGTTGTGGGGCATAGCGATGTCGCCCCCGCGCGCAAGGACGATCCCGGAGAGCTGTTCCCTTGGCATCGGTTGGCGAAGCTACGGCTGGCCTTGCCGCGGCCGACCAAGAATTTGATGGACCCGCATTGGTCCGATGCGGGCTTTCTCCTCGCATTGGAACGCTTTGGCTATGACATCGCAAATGGCCCAGCCGCTGTTCGGGCCTTTCAGCGTCGATTTCGGCCAGAACTGATGGATGGCATTGTCGATGGCGAGTGCCGGGCCATTTTGCTCGCGCTGCTCCTGCCGAAGCCGATGGGCGATTAACGCCGCCCAGGCCTAATCCTATTTCGCTTTCCTACACGCACTTGAGCGCGGCAGAGGGGCAGCGACAAGGAGGGCCGAGCGATGGAGTTTCAAATTGAGGTGCGCGGGCGGGATTATTGGGCGCAGACGGGAACAGAAGAGCCGTTCTTTGTCGGGCGACGGATGCGCTATGGCACGCGCCTTGGCCTCTCCAATATTTTTAGCGGGTCGCCGCTGACGCAGCTCACCTACCAAGCCGCGAATTATGCGCCCGATTTTGGCATTTGGGCTCAGATTATTGCCCCGACGGCTGCGTGCGAAGGGGGCAGTTTCCTTGCGCTGAACAGCTATGACCGGGCGGGCTTCACCTTTGGCGTCACCCAATTTGCAGCCCATGTCCCCAATGGGGATTTTGTCCGCCTGTTGCGCGTGCTTTTGGCTCGGCCCGAGGCGGCGGATTATTTCCCCATGCTGCGTTTGATCAATGGGCAGATCCATCTGGCCGACACAGGCTCTGCCCAGCCGCTGGAGGGGCCAGACTCAACCGCGGCCTTGATGGCCTGGCTCAATCCATCGGGCGACACGATTGATGCTGCCGAAATTGAAGCAGCCGCACGATTAATCCATTGGACGCAGTGGTCTCGTGCGGTGCGTCTGGCCCAAATTGCGCAGACCATCGCTTCTTTCACGGCCTATCTGCGCCGGGCCGGGCGCAAAATGCCGATGGAGGGGCGGGTGGCGGCCCAATGCTGCGTCATTGCCGATC
>RFSU01000022.1 GCA_009923795.1 Sphingomonadaceae bacterium | reverse complement strand
CGCCGGCGTGCGTTCATATTCTCCGCATCAAGCATCGACGCAACCACCGGCTCTTCAAAATACTCGCGGGCCACCAACACCCATAAATCGATGCCCTGTTCGCGCATGATCGCAGGGATGACCGTATCAAGCCGTTCAGCTAAAATGCGATTTTCGGTAATCGCTCTATCGCGAGCGTTCAGTATAGGCGGCGGCGCAGGCGACTGTCCGTCTGCCTCGCTCATCGCGACGGGCGCTGGTGCAGCGGCGCCAGGTGCCGCAATAAGTGCCGCAAACAGCGCCGCTGCAAATGCCATATTTGATGCCATCATGCCCTCCCCAAACAATCGTATTGACGCTACCCAATCGTGGCGCAAGCATCAAATGCTGGCCTCAACGAAGACCGGCCGAAGCTTGCGACACATCAGCCAAAAACACTGTGTGCCCAAGGGATGCGGTCGCGATTTCCAAGATCTTGAAGGGGTGGCGCGCGCGACAATCTCAACCTTGGTCATTGAGATCATTGACTGTGTGGCGGTGGGTGCAGTCGAGCTGGCATTGGTCTCCAGCTGGCAGCTTTAGCTGAAGATCAGCAACACCTTTGAATTCCAGGGGGCTGAGCTAAAAAGCGGAAGAAAATGATTATAGCTAGGCTGATGTATTTCATTAATAATTTAAAATAGATAAAAAGTTTATCAATTTTTTCTCCGTCTGATTTGTTGTCGCCTAAGTCCGCATGCAAATTTGCTCTGACAAGATCCTTACAATATGAACAGATTTTGAAAACTCTAGATCTCGCATGGAATCTGCACATGCTAAAGTTTGAGGGTGTAGGTATGATTGGCCGTATCGCAAGTCGCTTGTTGGGTTGCGTAGCGCTCTACCTCTTAGCTGCTTGCAGCGGCGGAGCAGCAGGGGGTTCAGCGGCAACGGCGACTACTGCGGCACCCGCGCTCTCTGTAACAATCAAGGCCGATCTTGCTAAAGCGATCGTCAACCAAGTGGTTGCAATCTCGTGGTCATCAACAGGTGCAACAGCGTGCACACTCAGCGGAGATGTGACAGGTGCTGTTGCCACTTCTGGTGAAAGTACAGTGCAAAGGCCTACTGCTGGCGCGATCAATGTGGACATTAGTTGCACTGGAATTGGAGGCACTGCAGCTGGCAAGGTCGCGGTGGAGGTTGCAGACCCTACTACCTATTCCATAAGCACAACGAGCGCCCCCATATACTCGTCCGGATACATGGTTCCGACGAGGGATTCCCGTGACATCCAGACCGACCCATGCAAACTAAACCTTCCTATGGTTGCATATCCGCAAAGCTGGATGGGAAGTCGCCCTTTGCCTCAAGTTATGGGGGCGCCACTGTCAGCGCAAATCGGACGGGCTGTGATGGTGAAGGACATCATGTTGGATGATAATCCAGCATTTGTTCTCAAAGGCCAAGCGCCAGATGCACCCAATGGGTGTAGCCAAGGGGCGGGTGCTTTGAAGGGAGAGATCGATAAGACTGTCCAGCGGCTAAAACAGCTTGGGGTGCAGTATGTTTCAATCCCGCAGTGGCATTGGGCAAAAATCAACTCGGATGGGAGTTATGCCTTTACCTCTGCAGACACCACCTTCGGTTCCCTGTCCGATGCAAATTTAGCTTATTATGTGGCCGCTGTTCATGGAGCAGGCATGAAGGTCATAATGACCAACCAGATCCAGGGTTTTATCGACGCTCAGGGTAATAACATAGCCACTCCGCCGAGTAATCTAGATACATTCCAGAAGTGGCTTGCCGTCTATAAAGGCTTCATGATTACACAAGCTCCGCAATTCCAATCGTTGGGCATTGACATATGGGAATTGGGATGCGGCTTTTGCCTATGGCATGATACGGGTGACGGCAGCCAAGCCACTTATGATCTGTTTGCTTCAAAGTACTCAGAAATTGCCAAAAGTATCAAAAGCTCCTTCAAAGGAAAGCTGATGATTTCAGGCGTGCCATGGCTGAAAGACCATCCAGAGGTGCTAGATCAGGTCGACATCATTCAAACGGGTTTTTATCCGAGGACGACGATTACGCAGTCTCAATCTGATACGATCAGTGTGGCGTCGTATAAAAATCTCGTCGACAATGGGATTAAGTATTGGGCGAGCACGGGCAAAACCGTGATGGTTGTGTCCTATATTCAATCGAGGGCAGATGCCCTGACCAATCCAGGCTATCTCGAGGAAGCCGTCTGTACAGGTGACATCCCACCCAATGGAGATCTTGCCGCGATTGACAACAACATATGCCTTCAGCGCAAAACTAAGCCAGATTTCTCTATTCAGGCGATTGTCCACGAGGCTCAAATGGAGATGATCAAAGATACGGGTGTAACTAACCTAATTGTTCTCATCTACGATTATTGGGAAACGGACACACTGATGCCCCAAACGGCATTTCCCAATATTGCTACATCAATTCGAAACAAACCAGCTGAGGGCGTGGTGCGGCAGTGGTTCGCACTGCCCTATTAGGGCCTGCGGTGTTGCATTAGTCCCGTTCAATCTGAACAGGCATGGCAGTGAAGCCGTGAAGGAAGGGACTTGCGAGCCGCGTTGGCGCGGCTTGTGGCGTAACCCGGATCCGGCGTCTAGCAATCTCTTCGATCAATGTTCCTACCTGAATTTCCGCAAGTCTCGCGCCTACGCAGCGGTGGATGCCGTGGCCAAAGGCGATGTGGCGACGGGCGTTGCCGCGGGTCACATCAAAACGGTCCGCATCGGGAAAGACGCTTTCATCACGATTGGCGGAAAGATACCATATCACCACTTTTTCTCCCTTGGTGATTTTCTGTCCGCCTAGCTCTGTATCAACAACAGCAGTGCGCCGCATATGCGTGACAGGAGATTGCCATCGGATAATTTCCTGGGCTGCATTGGCCGCAAGGCTGGGGTCTGCGCGCACCTTGTCGAGTTCACCCGGGAATTTCTGGAACGCCTCGACCAGCCCACTCATGGAATTGCGGGTTGTGTCATTGCCTCCAACAATCAGCAGCGCGATGTTGGATAGACGCTCAATTGGGGTCATATTGCCCATCGCCTCAGAATGGACCATCCGGCTTAAAAGATCGTCGCTTGGCGGAAGATTGCGGCGCACTTCCATGAAGCCATCGAACCGCCCCAGCATGTCCATCATCTGCTCCATAAAGGCTGCGCGATAGGCGTCGGTCCGAGTGTCTGGGCCAACATTGCTTGCCCAATCTGACCAACGTTTAATATCGTGGCGCTGTTCCCAAGGCATGTCGAAAAGGATGCAGAGCATTCCGATCGTCAGCGGGATGGAAACATTCTCGACCCAATCAAAGGTCTGGCTGGTCGGCAGCGCGTCAAGCAGAGAACGGGTCCGCGCCTGCACCTGATCCTCCAGCTTGCCCAATTGGCTGGGGTTAAAGGCGGGCGTGATGACTTTGCGCTGTGCGGTGTGGATTGGTGGATCTTGCGCAATAAAGTTTTGGAGATTGGAGTCGGATGCAGGGTCAGCAATAGTGATATTTCCATGAACCCAACTGGAGGAGAAGATTTCGGGGTGGAGTTCAACCTCTGTTATCAGCCCATGGGTGACGACCGACCAATAACCGCCATAGGCGCTTTCTGGGCACCAGCTGACAGGCATTTCGGCGCGGAGCTTGGCAAAGGGTGCTTGCCAGAGATCCTCCGTGTAGAGCGCAATATCGCTGACATCTGTTGGGTTGATCGCGCGTGTCGCCATGGCTTTTACCTCTTATGCTCGATTGCCGAGCTCGGCAGGACTATGTTTAAGCGTCGCCGCAATGTCCAGCCGCCTTGCTTGGCTTGAGACCTTTATTGGGCGTATTGCGTTATGAGCAGTCTAACCTTACTTTGTCACCAATTGGCAATGCGATGTCTGTTAGCTTAAGACGCATTTAAACACTCACGAAGGTTGTTAAAATGCACCGCATTCTGTTTGCCCTTTTCGCGGTGGTTGCGACCGCTCAGCCGGCTTTTGCGCAAAGGGCTGATGCCGTTATCCTGATCAGTATAGACGGTTTTCGGTCTGACTACCTAGATCGCGGTGTTACGCCCAATCTCAACGCTATTGCCGAAACTGGTGCGCGCGCGGCGGGCATGCGACCTAGTTTCCCCTCGATCACTTTTCCAAACCATTACACGATTGTCACAGGCAAGAGGCCTGATCGGAATGGTATTGTAAGCAATTCAATGGAAGATCCCTCGATCCCTGGCGTTAAGTTCAGCCTGTCCAATCGCGAGGCCGTGATCGATAGACGCTGGTGGGATGAGGCTGAACCGATCTGGGTTACAGCTGAGAAGAATAACATGCGGACTGCGACCATGTTCTGGCCGGGATCCGAAGCGCCCATCCGTGGGGTGCGCCCGCACGACTGGCGCATCTTTGATGGTTCACTTTCTGCTGAAAAGCGCGTGAAAACAGTGATCGATTGGCTGGAGCGTCCGGTCGGTGAGCGCCCTAAATTTGTGACGCTCTATTTCGATGATGTAGACCATGCAGGTCACGTCCACGGTCCCGAGGCAAAGGAGACGAACGAGGCCATTGCTAAAGTGGACGCCGCCATCGGTGATCTTTGGAGTTCCATTTCTAAGCTCAATCTGAAAGTCGATGTAGTTATCGTGTCCGATCATGGGATGGCCGCGGTTAGCGCAGAGCGCACAATTCGCCTCGACCAGATCGCTCCGACCAGCAGTTATCGCATGCTCTATGGCGGCCCCTACGCTGCACTTGTGCCGACGGAAGGGCAGAAAGCGGTACTTGCTAGCGCACTCCTTAAGCCCAATCCGCATATGCAGTGTTGGCCTAAGGAAAAGATCCCGCGCCGATTTAATTACGGTCGTAATGCGCGCGTGCCTGCATTTATCTGCCTAGCTCAAACAGGTTGGCAGATCTCAGACCGTGCGCCGCAGCCAGGCTTCTCCGGTGGCGCGCACGGCTATGACCCGAGCGCGCTGGAGATGCGCGCGATGTTTCTTGCGGCAGGACCTGATTTTCTTAGAGCTCAGAAGATTGGGGAATTCGACAATGTCGATGTCTATCCGCTCATCATGAAACTACTTAAGCTTCCGGCAGAACCGAATGATGGCTCGCTGAAAACGCTTCGTCCATCACTCAAACCATAAAGCTTCCTATCGGCCTGCATTTCCAGTCTGGTAACGCCGCCGCTGAAAACCGGAGTCATTTTCTACACGCTGGAGGCTCGCGGTTAAATTGGCTAATTTTGTCCTGAAATCGCTTTGGTTTCACGTCAAAATACTCCGGATAGAACCCAGATAATGCCCAGAAATCTTAGGGTTCCGAGCAGTTAGATTGTGTGGAGACCAGTTCGCTGGACTGTGTGGCGGTGGGAGCAGTCAGCGCGCTACCGGTCTCCAGCAATCACCGGACTGGATAGGCGCGGGAAACCGGAGTAAGTGTTCGCTAAGTAAGAATGGCGGTGAGGGCAGTCGAACTGAAATTTGTCTCCAAGCCTAGTCGCACATACAGACCTCGGCATTTAACTCCTTGGTACAAGAGAATAAACTTCAACTCAGAGGAGGTTTTAAGGACTTGCTCACCTTTGCCTCTTCGCTGGTTCTACGCAAAGCAAATGCATCGAGGTGCAACAATGGCGACAGCTTTTAAGAAGGTTTCCAGAACCAAGCAGAGCAAATTTGCAAGGGGTCTGTCTGGAATTGCCTTCAGCGTTCTGCTTGCAAGTTGCGGTGGAGGCGACACGCCAACGTCGCTCAGCAGTCCAAGCTCTACTCCGCCACCTCCAGCGCCGATTACCTACACCAGCGCGACACTCAGCAAATCTTACCAAATCCACACTGTGTCTTCATCCGATGTGGTCCCCGAGTATGTTTACGCTGGTGTGACGTATCAGAGAGGCGTCGCGGACATTTTTCCTCAAGGGAGCATCTCAGTTGATTTCCAGAAGGATCGCTTCCCGGAACTCATCATTCCGCTCAACAAGGCATATGGAACGCCCGTGTTCGCGCGCTTGCCCTATATTTATCTCTCCAACGCCAACGGTAAACTAGAGTTTCGGCAGGCAGAAAATGATCAATTTCCGTCGGTTTTTGGCGCACGCCGGTCGTCTATTTTAACCGTTAACGGGTCGCCATCTGCCTTCTTCGTCGCACACAATGTGTCCGGTGTTTACAACGATCCTTCAGCATATGGCACGGCGGTTTTGGCGGTAGGCGGGGCGAGTGGTGCGAAGGTGCGGGCTGACCTTATTCCGCGCATCACCAGCCAATCGGGTCTCGCTGCGAATGGGACTGATGCCCATGCGATGGCGACAGGGGATATAAACGGCGACGGTAAGCAGGATATTCTGATTGCCAACTGGCTCCACAGGGAAGGGTTCGAACCCTTGTTTCTAGTGCAAAATGCCGAAGGCTCCTTCACCTCCAGGTCGAGCACCTTTTTGGACCAACTAAACTCCGTTCCTTTGCTTAACCCAAACCAAGATCCCTACAGACAAAACAACTTGTGGTTGGATGCGCATATTGCAGATCTCAACGGGGATGGGTTCGGCGACATTGTCGCTGGTTTCGGGCACGGGTCTTCATACAGCTATGTTTTTTGGAACAATAAGGGAGACTTCAGTTTCGATAATAAGACGCCTCTTCCTGCATCGGTTTACGGCACCGAAAACTCTCTCCACATGGAGACGCGAACAACCGACATCGATAAGGATGGAGATCTCGATCTCATAATCTCCTACTCGCGGTACTCCCCATATTATGGCGGTGATTACCTCCAGATACTCAGGAACGATGCTGGGAAGTTCGCCGATATCACCAGCACTGCTGTGAAGCAGGAAGACGCGGACGTTTACGCCGGGCGACTAGAGTGGTCGCCATCTCTATACATCAAAGACCTGAACAGAGATGGAAAAGACGATATTGTTTTTGCGCGGCTGGATGGCACGCTCAGGATCTATATAAACCAACAAGGATCATCATTTCGCAAGGTGACCGTGTCGCTCCCCAAATCCGAAGGTTTTGGGAAACTCATAGGTTTCGACGATTTTGACGGAGATGGGAATTTCGAAGCAGTTTACTGGCAGTATGGCGGCACTGAAGATAGAAAGGATTACTACGTTAATCTCTACAAACTCACCTTCGCCTGAGTTTTCTGCGTGAATTCGCTGCGGGAAGTAAAGGTCCTCGCTATCCCAGTCGGAACGAGGTTGGCAAACGGGTTCAGTTCCCTGTGTGCTCAAGGGGCGCTGTTACAGGGAAGGGCTGATTTCGTCCTGAAATCGCCTTGGCTTCACGTCAACATACTCCGGATAGAACCCAGATAATGCCCAGAAACCTAAGGGTTCCTGGCGGCTAGATTGTGTGGAGACCAGTTCGCTGGACTGTTTGGCGGAGCGGGAGGGATTCGAACCCTCGATACGGTTTTGCCGTATACTCACTTTCCAGGCGAGCGCCTTCGACCACTCGGCCACCGCTCCGCATTTTGCCTGCCGGGGGGCTGCTGGCTGGTTGGCTGAAGCAGGTCCGGAATCAGGCGATCCATCAATTCGCGCTGGAAGGGATGCGCCCTATCGTGCGTCGATGGGTTTCGCAAGGCTTGGTGGTGTGCAATTATGCGCTTTATGAAAAGCTGGCTTCTTCCAATGCTTGCCCTGCCGCTCTTGGCGGCAGCGCCAAGACCATCCTTGGCGCCGTCCGAAATTGTGGCTGCAGCCCCGATGCAGGATTGGATCGATATTCCGCCAGAAGATCTTTTGATCATGGATTTGGCCACCGATGCGGCGGGCAGGGGGCGGCGCATTGTTCTTCAGGTGATGCCAGCGCCCTTTTCCCAAGGCTGGGTGGAGAATATCCGCTCTTTGGCGCGCGCGCATTGGTGGGATGGGCTGGCGATTGTCCGGGTGCAGGACAATTATGTCGCACAATGGGGTGACCTGGCGGCGGAGGATAAGGCATCGGCCAAGCCTCTGCCCAGCAGACTGCGGCAGATGACGGAGGCGGACTATCTCGCGTCTGGTGCGCTGCCTCTGCCCAAAGGACTTGGTCCCATGTTCGTGCCAAAGAATACGGCGCAGCGTTGGAGCAGCTTTTTCAAGGGCTGGCCGATCGCGGGAGAGCGCACGGCAGAGGGTATCCGCAATTGGCCCGTGCATTGCTATGGCATGATGGGCGTTGGCCGTAATCTTGCGCCCGATACGGGTACGGGGGCGGAGCTTTATGTCGTTATCGGCCATGCGCCGCGCCATTTGGATCGCAACATCGCCTTGGCCGGGCGGGTTGTTGCGGGGATAGAGCATCTGTCCAGCCTGTCACGGGGGACGGGGCCGCTTGGCTTTTATGAAAAGGCCGAAGAGCGCGTGACGATCCAATCCCTGCGCATAGCAGCAGATATGGACGAAGGCGCGCGTCCCCGGTTTCAGTATCTGTCCACAGAAAGCGCATCCTTTCGCCGCTATGCAGAAGCGCGGGCGAACCGCCGCGATGCGTTTTTCAACGTTCCGGCGGGTGGAGCGGATATCTGCAATATTCCGGTGCCTGTGCGTAAAGTAGGGCGTTGATTATTCAGCCAATTTGAGGATGACCGTTGCTTTTTTGCAACGCATTAAATCCAAGTTATTCAACGAGGTTAATTCAACTGGCGTGTCATGTGCGCGAAATATATCGACGCCATTGCGCTCCGGTCGCACTCAAGTGGCATCCGGCCAATTACCTTATGGGGGTCTATCATGAGAAAGCAGTTTTACGCAGGCGTCGCCACGATCGCGATTGTTGCCGCCACGCCCGTTTTTGCACAGTCTTCGGGTTCTATCGCGGTTGAAGACATCATCGTCACCGCGAAAAAGGGCGATGACGGCCTTTCCGGGATTGTTGTTCCAGACGCGACCAAGGCGCGCGGCATCATCACGCAGGAACTGATCACGACGCAGGCTGCTGGTCAGACCGTTCTCAACACGATCAACCTGATCCCCGGTGTCAACTTCACCAACTCGGACGCTTATGGCTCTTCGGGCGGCAACATCCGTATCCGTGGCTTTGACGGCAACCGTATTTCGCTGACATTTGACGGCTTCCCGCTGAATGACTCCGGCAACTATGCCATTTATTCGAACCAGCAGCTTGATCCTGAGCTGGTGGAGCAGGTGAACGTCAACCTCGGCACGACCGATGTCGACAGCCCGACCGCATCGGCGGCTGGTGGCACCGTCAACTATCGCACGATCCTTGGCAGCAAGGATTTGGAAGCGATTGCCAGCATGTCGGTTGGTGAGAATGACCGTACCCGTGCATTCGGCCTGTTTAACTTTGGCGAACTGAACGACAGCGGCACGCGTCTTTGGGTTGCTGGAAGCAAGGCGCGCAACGACAAGTTCAAGGGCCCGGGCCGGATTGAAAAGCAGCAGTATAACGCCAAGATTTATCAGCCCATTGGCGATAATGGCGATTTCATCTCGCTGGCTGGCCATTACAACCAGAACCGCAACAACTTCTACCGTAACCCCAGCGTCAACGATTTCCGCACGCTGTTTACGTCGGCGGTTATCCCGGCGGCGACTGCTGTGTCTTCGGCTGTTCCGCTCGATCTGTCGACCATTGCTGGGTATCAGCTCAAGAGCTTGCTCAACTTTGAAAATGATGCACGCTGCGTGAAGCCGACAGCGGGCGCAGGTCGTCAGGATGAAGGCGCGGCCGCTTTCACCTGCACCAATTATTATAACCTGCGTATCAACCCGTCGAACACGGGCAACGCGCGCCTCAACTCACGCTTTACGGTCACAGATCAGCTGACCCTGACGGCCGATGCGTCTTTCCAATACGTCCTCGCGAATGGCGGCGGTTACACGTTGCAGGAAGAAAATTCGACCTTGACGAAGGGCTCGATCACCACGGGCACGGGCGCAGATTATAATGCCGATGGCGATACGCTTGACCGCGTTGGCTTCTTCACGCCGAACAACACAAACACCCGCCGCTGGACGGCGATGGCATCGGCAATTTATGAATTGTCGCCGGAGCATCGCCTGCGTCTTGCCTACACCTTTGACCGTGCGCGTCACCGTCAGACGGGTGAATGGGGCTATCTTGACTCGGCTGGTAACCCAGAAAGCCCATTTGGTGGGCGCAATGCACGTTCGGTCTTGACGGCTGACGGTTATGCGCTTCGCCAGCGTGATCGTTTGTCGATCGCTCTGCTGAACCAGATTTCCGGTCAGTATATCGGCAAGTTCATGGACGACGCATTGCGCGTTGAAGTTGGCGTTCGCGCGCCGTTCTTCAAGCGTGACCTGACCAACTATTGCTACACCCAGACGGGGGGCAGCGGCTTTGCAACCTGCACAAGCCAGCCGGTGAGCACGTTGACCATCGTTGCGCCGAACGCGACAACGCTGCCTTCGGGTTCGCTCTATGCGCCGTTCTCCGCCAATTATAAGTTCGAAAAGGTTCTGCCAAATGCGGGCCTGACCTATAAGGCGACGGACGACGTCAGCATCTTTGCGAGCTACGCCAAGGGCTTCTCGGCTCCGCGTACGGACAATCTGTATCGTCAGCCTTCGGTTGCTGTGACGCCGGAAACAACCGACGCATTTGACCTTGGCGCGCGTTATACAACCAACAAGATCCAGGCTCAGTTGACGGGTTGGTATATTGGTTATCAGAACCGTATCGTTACCTCCTTCGACCAGGCTCAGGGTATCTCGGTTGACCGTAACGTCGGTAAGGTGAAGACCTACGGCTTTGATGCCAACATTGGCTATCAGGTCATTGAACCTGTGACCTTGTATGCCTTTGCATCGTACAACAACTCAAAGCTTCAGCAGAACATTGAGATTGGCCGCACGAGCACGGCGCCAACCGGTCAGACGAACATCACCATCTTTGCTCCGACGGCGGGCAAATATGTGACGGAAACGCCGCGTTGGTCCTTTGGTGGCCGTGCATCGGTTGATCTTGGTGCATTGTCGGTTGGCTTGCAGGGCAAATATGTCGGCGATCGTTATGCAACGGACGTCAACGATGTGAAGTCGCCAAGCTACACCTTGTTCGATCTGAACGCGCGGTACAGCTTTGAAGAGCTGGGCTTTAAGAAGACATTCTTCCAGCTCAACGTCATCAACCTGTTCAACAAGTTCTACTTCGGCAACATCAGCACGCAGATCAACCACGGCAATGTCTGCCCGACGGGTGGTTATACCTGCGCTGCAAATGGCGCGAACCCGAACTTCTCGGTCGGCTCGCCCCGCACGATCATGGGGACGTTGCAGATCGGCTTCTAAGCCGCTCTTTACCGCACAAGAAAAGACCGCCGTCCCGAAAGGGGCGGCGGTTTTTCTGTCTCTGGACGGGATAAAGGCGGCGGCTGGTGAGGCCGCTGCGGGAATTAATCCATCGCGCGCTTATAAAGGCTGTTCAGTGGCTTTTCGAACAGGCGCATGACCATAGGTTCAAAGAAGCTTAAAGGCGCTGTGTCATAATTGGGGTCAAAGGCCGGGCAATCATATTTCTCAATGAAGTCGGCTGTTGCCTGATAATGTTCATGCCCCTTAAAATTCTCCCGCATGTCGCGGTTCAGCCCGATATAGTGGAAGAAATTATAGCCTTGGAAAATCCCGTGATGCTGGGTGATCCAGTGCAGCTCTTCCGAGACAAAGGGCTTGATGATCGCCGCGGCAACATCCGGGTGGTTATAGGCGCCGAGCGTATCGCCAATATCATGGAGCAGAGCTGTCACGACATAAGCCTCATCGCGACCGTCCTTATGAGCGCGCGTTGCGGTTTGAAGGCAATGGGTCAACCGATCGACAGCAAAGCCGCCGCAATCGCCCTCTAAAAGCCGCAAATGATCCAGAACACGCGCCCCCCCATTGCGGGAGAAGGGACGCAAATGGGTCATGATAATGTCCCAATCTTCCTGCGTGCCTTCGGTCATGCTGTGGAACTTTGCCGTTTGTTCCATTTGGTCGATATCAGCCATCCTATGTCTCCTTTGCCTTTGATGTAGCATAGCGGGCACGGGCAAAGGCTTCAATTGCGCGTCTGCTTCGGCTAGAACAATGCGCTATGGCACTTCCCGGGCTCAGTAATCAGCCGTTCTTTGCGGACAAAAGCCGCGCATTCTGGGTTCTCCAGACGATTGGCTGGTCTTTTTATCTTATGCTGCGACTCGCATCTGGGGTCGGCGCTGGGATGAGTGTGTCTTGGATCGTCCCGTTGCTCGTCTCGACGGCAACGGGATATTCTTTGACGCTGATCATGGGCGGCGTGTTCCGCTGGCTCATCAACCGTAGGCCTTTTGTGACATGGGGGCTCTCCGTCGTGACCTTCATTGTCGCGGTTTTGCTGCATTCCATGGTCGATGCTTGGGTCTTTAACTTGCTGGAGCGCGAGGGCGGTTCCTTTAACGGAGCATTGTTCCTGAGCGCAATTTCGCTGAACAGCCTCCTTCTCGGCGCTTGGGCGGCCCTTTATTACGGCATTAACTTCTACCTGATCATTGAAGAACAGGCCGACCAGCTGTTGAAGCTCGAAAATCAGGCGACATCCGCGCAATTGGCGATGCTGCGCTATCAGCTAAACCCACATTTTCTGTTCAACACGCTCAATTCCATCTCGACGCTCGTGCTGCTCAAGCAGACAGAGCGGGCCAATGCCATGCTGTCTCGTCTGTCATCTTTCCTGCGCTACACATTAGCGAATGAGGCCATTGCCCAAGTCACGATTGAACAGGAAGTCGAGACGCTCAAACTTTATCTTGAGATTGAAAAGATGCGGTTTGAAGACCGGTTGAGGCCATCTTTTGATATTGATCCCGCGGTCGAACATGCAAAGTTGCCATCCTTGCTGCTGCAACCGCTTGTTGAGAATGCCATTAAATATGCTGTCACGCCGCAAGAAGAGGGGGCGGACATTGCGGTTGCGGCGCGCCTGGCGGGGGACAGGGTGCAGATCACCGTTGCTGATACGGGCGGTGAATGTGGCGAGCATGGCATGGGGGAGAGTGGGTCGACCGGGGTTGGTCTTGCCAATATTCGGGATCGGCTCAGTCAGGCCTATGGTGAGGACCATCGCTTTGAAACGCAGGCGCGGACAGGCAAGGGTTTTCAGGTGCTGATCGATATTCCATTCCAGACAGAATCCCCAAGGTTGGAGGACGCATGACCATCCGAACCATTGTCGTCGATGATGAAACCCTTGCTATTCAGGGCCTTGCCTTGCGGCTTGAAGCGCATCCTGATGTTGAGATCATCGAAACGTGCAGCAATGGTCGAGAGGCCATTCGCGCGATTAAGACGCACAAGCCTGATCTTGTCTTTCTGGATATTCAGATGCCTGGATTTGACGGATTTTCGGTTGTGTCCGGCCTTGCTGAACTGGAACCGCCCCTTTTTGTCTTTGTGACCGCTTATTCAGATCACGCGATCCGTGCTTTTGAAGCGCAGGCGACGGATTATCTGATGAAACCCGTGGAAGAGGATCGGTTGGCCGCGACGCTGGAGCGAGTTCGCCAACGACTGGCCGAGAAAAAGGGCGTGGAAGAGGCCGGGCGTCTGAAAGAGGCGCTCGCCGAACATGCACCCGATGTTCATGAAGAAATTGTTGATGGCGAAGATGCACCCGCCGCCAATCGGTTTGAAAAGCTGATCAATATCAAGGATCAGGGGCAGATTTTCCGCGTTGATGTCGACACAATTGAACGCATTGATGCCGCTGGGGACTATATGTGCATCTACACAGGTGGAGAGACGCTGATCCTGCGCCAGACCATGAAAGACATGGAAAAGCGCCTTGATCCCCGCAGGTTTCAGCGTGTGCATCGCTCAACAATTGTCAATCTGGATCTGGTTAAACAAGTGAAGCCGCACACCAATGGGGAATGTTTCCTTGTTCTTGCGTCCGGCGCGCAGGTGAAGGTGAGCCGCAGCTACCGTGATGTGGTGGCGCGCTTCGTTCACTAAACCCAGACATTTCAACGTTCAAAAGCTGTCCCCGCTAAAAGGTCCATAAAGCCACGCAGATGTTCGACAGACGCTATTTGCCCGGCTACAACCCCCTGTCATGACTGATCGCCCTTCGACACCGTTGCTCGATACGGTAACCATTCCTGCCGATTTGCGCAGTTTGCGCCCTGACCAGCTTCGTCAGCTTGCAGATGAACTGCGCGCGGAAACCGTGTCTGCCGTGTCTGTGACGGGCGGCCATCTTGGCGCTGGCCTTGGTGTGGTTGAGCTGACAACGGCCATTCACTACGTCTTCAACACGCCCGATGACAAGCTCATCTGGGATGTTGGGCACCAATGCTATCCGCACAAAATCCTCACCGGGCGGCGTGAGCGCATTCGCACCCTTCGGCAAACCGGGGGGCTTTCCGGTTTTACGAAGCGGGCTGAGAGTGACTATGATCCCTTTGGTGCCGCGCATAGCTCAACCTCGATTTCTGCGGCCATTGGCTTTGCCATTGCCAATAAGATGAAGAATGCGCCGGGCAGGGCGATCGCTGTCATTGGCGATGGGGCGATGTCGGCGGGCATGGCCTATGAGGCGATGAATAATGCGGCTGATGCGGGCAATCGCCTCATCGTTATTCTCAATGATAATGACATGTCGATTGCGCCCCCAGTTGGCGGGCTGTCTGCTTATTTGGCGCGATTGGTCTCGTCTCAGCCATTCTTGAACCTGCGCGAATTGGCGAAGAAGATTTCGCGCCGCCTGCCAGCGCCCTTACATCTTGCCGCGCGCAAGACCGATGAATTTGCCCGTGGCATGGCGATGGGCGGCACATTATTTGAGGAATTGGGCTTTTATTATGTCGGCCCCATTGATGGGCATAATCTCGACCATCTTATCCCAGTGCTGGAAAATGTGCGCGATGCCGCCGAAGGGCCGTGCCTGATCCACGTCGTGACCAAAAAGGGCCATGGCTATGCGCCTGCGGAGGCGGCCGCCGATAAATATCATGGCGTCCAAAAATTCGATGTTGTGACGGGCGCTCAGGTCAAAGCGCCACCGGGGCCGCCCTCTTACCAAAATGTCTTTGGCGAAACGCTGGCAAAAATTGCCGATACTGATCCGAGGATTTGTGCGATTACCGCCGCCATGCCGTCGGGCACAGGGGTGGATAAATTTGCGAGCGCCCACCCAGACCGCGCCTTTGACGTGGGTATCGCAGAGCAACATGCCGTGACCTTTGCCGCCGGCCTTGCGGCACAGGGAATGCGGCCATTTTGTGCGATTTATTCCACATTCTTGCAGCGCGCCTATGATCAGGTCGTGCATGATGTTGCCATTCAGAACTTGCCGGTTCGCTTTGCCATTGATCGGGCGGGTCTGGTCGGTGCGGATGGATCCACCCATGCGGGATCCTTTGACATAACCTATCTGGCAACCTTGCCCAATATGGTCGTGATGGCGCCATCTGATGAGGCCGAGCTGGTGCATATGACCTATACGGCGGCGCTACATGACAGCGGGCCAATTGCTGTGCGCTATCCGCGAGGCAATGGCACAGGGATTGCCTTGCCCGAAACACCAGAACAGCTTCCTATTGGGAAGGGCCGGATTGTTCGGCATGGCAAGAAGGTTGCCATTCTCTCGCTTGGAACGCGATTGGAAGAGGCGCTGAAGGCGGCAGAGCAGCTTGAGGCGCGGGGCCTGAGCACAACTGTTGCCGATCTGCGCTTTGCCAAGCCGCTGGATGCCGATTTGATCCGGACATTGCTGACCACGCATGAGGTTGCGGTGACGGTTGAGGAGGGGGCCATTGGCGGCTTAGGCGCGCATGTGCTGACGATGGCGAGTGATGAGGGATTGATCGACGCTGGCCTGAAATTGCGGACGCTGCGCCTTCCCGATGTGTTTCAGGATCAGGATAGCCCGCAAAAACAATATGATGATGCCGGGCTGAACGCGCCGCACATTGTCGAAGCGGCGCTCAAGGCCTTGCGGATTAATTCGGCGGTGGCCCAATCTGAAAAGCGCGCCTGAGCAAAGATGGCGAAACAGCGTGCGGATCAAATGCTGGTCGATCGCGGCCTAGCTGAAAACTGCGCGCGCGCCCAAGCCTTGATCCTCGCCGGGTCGGTCTATGCAGGCGACCGAAAGGTTGAAAAGGCAGGTCAGCCGATTTCTGAGGACGTGCAACTGACCGTACGTGGCCGGGATCATCCTTGGGTATCCCGCGGCGGGATTAAGCTCGATCATGCGCTGACGCATTTCGGATGGGATGTTGCGGGCCAAATTGCCATTGATATTGGGTCTTCGACGGGCGGCTTTACCGATGTTTTGTTGACGCGGGGCGCCGCCAAAGTGTTCGCCGTGGATAGCGGCACGAACCAGCTCGCTTGGAAGTTGAGGCAGGATGAGCGGGTTATTGTGCAGGAACGCACCAGTGCCCGGCTTTTGACGGACGTTCATATTCCTGAAGCCGTTGATCTCATCGTCTGCGATGCCAGCTTCATTAGTCTTGCCAAAGTTCTGGAGCGGCCTTTGTCCTTCGCAAAGCCAGGGGGCGGGCTCATCGCGTTGATCAAGCCGCAATTTGAAGCGCTACGGCAAGATGTTGAAAAGGGGGGCGTTGTTCGCGACCCCGCCGTGCATGACAGAGTATGTGCGGATGTGAAAAGCTGGTTGACCGAGATAGGTTGGCTCGTAGAAGGGCTGACCGAAAGCCCGATCAAAGGGCCTGAGGGTAATATCGAATTTCTGATCGCCGCGCGCAAGCCCGCCTAAGCGGTCAATTGGGGGACTATGAAAATCTGTCTGCGCCTTCTTGCCGGAGTGGCCGTGCTGTGGCCTTCTATAGCCTCAGCGCAGCGGACCTCCGAAAATTTGGTCACCCAATCTGGGGATGCTTTTGGCAAGACGATCGGCAGTGAGAAAATTGGTCTTTATAGTGCAGAGGATGTGCGCGGATTTAACCCCGTCGACGCTGGCAATGTGCGCATTGAAGGGCTGTATTTTGATCATGTGGAGCGGGTTCCATCGCGGATTGTTGAAGGGTCAACGGTGCGTGTCGGCCTTTCGGCGCAAGGTGTGCCTTTTCCAGCTCCGACAGGGATCGTCGACTATAATCTGACCCTTTATGAGGGAAAGTCGATCCTTAGCGGGATGGTTGAGCGCGGCCCCTTTGGCGGTGTTGCGGGTAATTTGGAATTCAGGCTTCCCCTTGCTGGTGAAAAGCTTGGCATTGCGGGTGGATATGGTTTTCGGGAACAGGTTCGGCCAGAGGGTGGTCGCAACGGGTTCCGCTCCTATGGCGGGTCCGTCGTCTGGCGCCCGACGGGTGCTGCCATGTTCACCGTTTTTGCAGGTGCCTTCACAAATCGCGGGGATGAGGCGCATGTGACGATCTTTCCAGCCGTCGGCGAAGACTTGCCAAATGTCCCGCGCGGCCTGTTTCTTGGTCAGTCTTGGACAGACCGTAAGGGCATGGGCACGACCTTTGGGGGCATTGGTAAGCTTGCCAAAGGGCCTTGGTTGTTTGAGGCGGGTTTGTTTGAGTTCCGCACGCACAGCGGAACCAATTTTGCTGACCTTTTGCGCGGCGTTAAGGCTGATGGCTCAGCCAGCAGTCGAACAATTATTTATGATCCTGATGGTGAAACCCGCAGCTTTTCCGGCGAGGGACGCGTTACCCGTCTTTTCAGGATGGGTGCGGTTGAGCATCGCATCATTGTCAGCGCCCGTGGTCGGGAGAAGGATCGGTTATTTGGCGGTGTTCAGCGGATTGATCTGGGACCAAGCTCTGCAATCACGCCAGATTTCCGAGCAAAACCAGTGTTGCTGCCTCAGGTGAAAGATGAGGACCATGTTCAGCAAATGAACTGGGGGGTGGCTTATGGCTTTAAGTGGCTGGATCGAGGTAGCTTTGATCTTTCGGCCTCGCGCACAAGCTATACCAAAAAATTGGACTTTGCTGATGTGCGGCTGCCTGTTTTGGAAACGCGGGATAATCCCATTTTGGTCACCGCGGCGGGCTCCGTTCGTCTGGTGGGCCGTTTATCGCTTTATGGCGGGTTTGTGCGTG
>RFSU01000210.1 GCA_009923795.1 Sphingomonadaceae bacterium | reverse complement strand
GCAGTGGCCTGAGGCAGGACGCCGCGTCGGGCAAGGCCGTCATCAAAGCTTTGCGGATTTTCTCGGATCAGTCGAATATCGTGCATGTTGGGCCTATGCAGCGACGAAGCCAGCTTGCCAAGCATTGAAAGGTAACAGCTAATCTCCGCGCGGCGGCAAACTGGCACTTGGCTCGTGTAATCCTGTTACTGATTTTCCATCAATTTGGGCGCTTGTGCGTCCGAAACGGCATCACTATAGGCCCAGCCAACGGGGACAACATCGCCGGTCGCTTACGGCGAAAATGGAGAGACCATCATGTCGATTGCACAGAGTGGTGATATAGACACAAAAGGCGCGACAGACGCCGAAGACCTTGAATATCGCCCCAGTGACGACGAACCCTTTATGAACCCACGTCAGCTTGCTTATTTCAAGCGCAAGCTGATGGATTGGAAAGACTCCATCCATCGCGAAGCGCAGGATACGCTGACCACGCTCCAGAACGAACCTTTGCGGGAACCTGATCTGGCAGATCGGGCGTCGAGCGAGACGGATTGGTCAATTGAACTGCGCACCCGGGATCGTCAAAGGAAGTTGATTTCCAAAATCGATGCCGCCCTTCGCCGGATAGAAGACGGTGAATATGGATATTGCGAAGTGACAGGCGAGCCAATTTCGCTTGGTCGACTGGAAGCCCGTCCAATTGCGACAATGACCGTCGAAGCGCAGGCCGCCCATGAACGCAACGAGAAAATCTCGCGCGACGATTGATTCTGTTTTTTTTCGGTCGGCTTAGGACTCAGCAGTGGCTGAGCTCTTCTTTGATGCGCAATTTCTGCTTCTTGAATTGGTTGATAAGCGACTGATCTGGCATGGGCCTTAGCCCCTCCTGCCTGATTTTTTGATCAAGCTTTGCGTGCTTGGTTTCAAGTGAGGCCATATGGTTTATGTCCATGAGCGACTCTCCTTATGTCATTCGCGTGACAAATAGAGCATCATTGGTTTGAATTGTCTCGCCCCAATTTCATCTGAAACGGTTGTTTCGCTCCAACTTGTGAAGTGGGCCTGTCCTCGCTAGCATCCCAAAGGGGAGGCGTCATGGATCCAAAGTTTTTGCATGCGCGATTAGAAGTGTTGCGCACCGAACACCGTGATTTGGACGCCGCCATTGATGTGCTCGCAAATAGTGGAGCTTCAGACCAGCTCAGGCTGGCGCGGATGAAGAAGCGTAAACTTGCTCTGAAGGATGAAATTGCGATCCTTGAATCGGATTTAATTCCAGACATTATTGCCTAAAGGCCATGTTGGGCGGTTTCGCGCTGTTGCACTCTCACGAAACTCTGCGCAAAGCTATCGCATGGTTCGACAGATTGAGGGTATTATCTGTGCGGTGCGGCACCATGGCGAAAATGGGGCCATTGTTCGTCTTTTGACGCCCAATCACGGCCTTATCTCGGGCTATGTCCGGGGCGCACGATCCCGCATAAATCGGCCGATCCTCATTTGTGGAAACAACGTTGCGGCGGAGATGCGACAGAGGACGCCGGGTCAACTGGCCGGCATGACGATTGAATTGGTGACGTCGCGAGCGCCTTTGCTTGGAGAGCCTTTGGCGTCCGCTGCTATTGAATGGTCGACTGCACTGGTCGCTGCAACCTTACCCGAAGACCAACCCCATGCGGATGTGTATGCCGCCCTGAGCGGGTTGTTGATGGCCGTTGATGCGGCACCCAGCGCGCGGCGTTGGGCAGGGGCCGTTATCGGATTTGAACGGCTGATGCTGTTCGCGCTTGGCTATGGAGGCGATAGCATATTGAATGCTGAGGATTGGCCGACGGTTCTGGCTGGCCTGAATGAAAATGAAAAGCGGCTGGGCCGTCACCTGCTGTCTGATCGCCGGGCCGCGCTTCTTCCTGCGCGGGAGCGCCTGGTTGATCGGTTGAAAAGGGCTGTTGCCTAATCGGCGCGTTCAAGCCATTGCGCGCTCCCATTGGAGATGAAAAGATGCATGTTGCCATTTTAGCCGGGGATGGGGTTGGGCCCGAAGTTGTTGCCGAAGCGCGACGCGTTTTGGAGGCCCTTCATCTCCCGCAAATGCAGTTTGAAGACGGCCTTGTTGGCGGTGCTGCGTATAAGGTCAGCGGCCATCCCCTGCCGGAAGAGACATTGCAGCTTGCTAGGCGCGCCGACGCGATCTTATTTGGCGCGGTTGGAGACCCGGATTGTGATAATCTGGAGCGGCATCTCCGTCCTGAGCAGGCCATTCTCGGGCTTCGAAGCGCCTTAAAGCTTTTCGCAAATCTAAGGCCGGCAAAACTGTTTCCAGAACTGGCGGATGCGTCTGCGTTGCGGCCCGAAATTGCCAAGGAAATTGACCTTGTCATCATTCGCGAACTTAATGGCGATGTCTATTTTGGGGAGAAGGGATTTCGGACAACGACCGATGGCTATCGGCAAGGCTATGATGTGATGTCATATGATGAGCAGGAGGTGCGTCGCATTGCCCGTGTCGGATTTGAAACGGCGCGTGCCCGCGACGGGCGGCTTTGCTCAGTAGATAAGGCGAATGTTCTCGAAACGTCGCAATTGTGGCGCGATGTCGTCATTGAAACCGCGAAAGATTATCCAGATATCTCGCTTAGCCACATGTATGTGGATAATGCCGCGATGCAGCTGGTGCGTAACCCCGGTCAGTTTGACGTGATTGTGACGGGCAACTTGTTTGGTGACATTTTGTCTGACCAGGCGAGCATGTGCGCCGGATCCATTGGGATGCTGCCCTCTGCGTCGCTCGATGCCGCGCAAAAGGGACTTTATGAGCCTATTCATGGTTCTGCCCCGGATATTGCGGGGCAGGGTAAAGCAAATCCATTGGCAACAATCCTGTCTGCGGCAATGATGCTCCGCTATTCCTTTGGTCTGGGTGAACCGGCAGACCGGATTGAGAGGGCCGTGGCACAGGCCTTGGCAAAAGGCGCACGCACAGCCGATCTCGGGGGGGCTTTGAGCACAAGTCAAATGGGGGATGCGGTTCTCGCCGCGCTCTAGGCCTGTTGGCTGATCCCTTGAAACCCGTCCAAGAAAGCGGCAAAGCATCCTCATGAAACGCACAACTGGCCAGAACCGCGATATAACGTCTCAATGGCGGCCTGCAACACAGGCTGTTCGAGGCGGCACTTGGCGATCAGAACATGGCGAAACGTCTGAGGCGTTGTTCCTGACCTCTGGCTATACCTATGATACCGCGGAAACGGTGGCGGCGCGCTTTGCGGGCGATGAAGCCGGGATGACCTATTCCCGGCTTCAGAATCCCACCGTTGCGATGTTGGAAGAACGCATTGCCCTTCTCGAAGGTGCAGAAGCCGCGCGGTGCCAGACAACGGGCATGGCGGCGATGACGACTGCCC
>RFSU01000209.1 GCA_009923795.1 Sphingomonadaceae bacterium | reverse complement strand
CTCTGCCTCAGTGATGCTGGGCGCGGCCATCATGCCAGACAGGATGCGCATGCTCTCATCCAGCGCTTGGGGCGATGCCTGTGGCAGGTCGAGGCGAAAGATCGTCTGTGTTGGGGTGGTGGCGGCATTGCTATCGCTGCCAAAGGTCGCCCCAAGCCGCTGCCAGACGCGCTTGGCCTCCCCATCGGCGACATAGCGTGATCCGCGAAAGGCCAGATGCTCCAGAAAATGGGCGTAGCCGCGCTCGTCTTCGCTTTCCATCAACGACCCGGCATCAATGGCCACACGAATGGAGACCTGACCCGGCGGCACGCCATTGCGACGCACGGCATAGCGCAGGCCATTGGTGAGCTCCCCAAATTGCCAGTTCTGATCCACCGGAATGTCGCTGTTGCGATAAAGCCAAGGGATGCTGCGTTCGGTCTGTTTGGCCGGGGCGGCCGGGGCCGTGGTCTGCGCATTCAGGGGCCCTGCCAGCAGCAGTGATAAACTTGTTGCAAGGCCAGTTGCCAAGCGCAGATAGGGAAATGACATAAGCAATTGCTAGACCCCGGCGCAGATAGACGCCACTGAAAAAGGCGGCGGGCTGATTTCGCGGGGCATTGATGCTTTTGCTGGCGTCCTTTGCCGTCACAGGGTAGCGCATCTTTATGCCGAAGACCCCCTTTACTGGCCTGCCATCGCGCAAGCAGATCCTTGACTTCATTGCCCAATCGGATGCTCCGGCGGGCAAGCGAGAAATTGCCCGTGCCTTTGGCCTGAAGGGCAATGAGAAAATTGCGCTCAAGGCGCTGCTCAAGGACATGGCGGATGAAGGCCTGATCGACAGTGCGCCGGGCCGCGCTTTTCACAAAATGGGCGGCGTCCCCAAGGTAACGGTGCTGCGCATTATCGATACCGAAGATGGACAGATTATTGGCGTTCCCGAGCATTGGGAAGCAGAGGGCAAGCCGCCGCCGCGCCTGCGGGTTATCGAACGCGGACGGCGATCTGCGCTGAGCCTGGGCGACCGCATCTTGGCCCGCACGGAAGAACAGGGCGCAGGCTATGTCGCCCATATGATGAAGCGGCTGGCCCGCGGGGAAGAACTGATCCTGGGCGTCGTCGCGCTGGAGGGGGACAGATATTGGCTGCGCGCCATTGATAAGCGCGAACGGCGTGACACCCCGATTTCTGATATGGGAGAGGCGGGCGCCGGCGACCTTGTGTTGGCGGAAAAGACGGGCCGTGCGCCGCGCATCACCGCCAAGGTGACAGAGGTGTTGGGCGATCCCTTTGCCCCCAAGGCGTTCAGCCTGATTGCCATTCATAAACACAGCATCCCGCATGTTTTTTCAGAAGAGCTGTTTGAAGAAGCGGGGAAAATGGCGGGGCTGGCGCTGGGCCAGCGCGAAGACCTGCGCCATTTGCCGATTGTCGCCATTGACCCCATTGATGCGCGGGATTTTGATGATGCCGTCTGGGCGACGCCCCGGACAGGCGGGGGCTTTGACTGCATCGTCGCCATTGCCGATGTCAGCTTTTACGTCCGCCCCGGATCGCGGTTGGATAAGGAAGCGCGCAAGCGCGGCAACAGCGTCTATTTCCCTGATCGGGTCGTCCCTATGTTGCCAGAGCAATTATCGGCCGATGTCTGTTCGCTGCGCGCCGGGCAGGATCGGGCGGCCTTGGCCTGCCATTTGGTGATTGATGCGGATGGCAATATGGAAAGCTGGCGCTTTTCGCGCGCGGTGATCCGCGTGGCCGCCAACATCCCCTATGAACATGCGCAAGCCGCGATGGATGGGGATCGGCCCCATGACCTGACGGACGCTGCGCTGCGCCCGCTTTGGGCCTGTTGGGCGGCATTGAAAAAGGCCCGTGCAAAGCGCGAGCCGCTCGACCTTGATCTGCCCGAACGGCGGGTGGTTTTGGATGAGGATGGCCGCATTCAATCCGTCGCCCCGCGCGAACGGCTGGATGCCCACCGCCTGATCGAAGATTATATGATTGCGGCCAATGTCGCGGCGGCAAAGGCGCTGGAAAGCCGCAAGGCCCCGGTCATGTACCGCGTGCATGAACAGCCCTCGCGCGAAAAGCTGGTCGGCCTGAAAGACTATCTGGCGACCTTTGATATCGCCTTTGCACTGGGGCAGGTCATCACCCCCAAGACGTTCAACCGGATCATCGGACAGCTAGGTGAGGCAGAGTTTCGCACCGAAGTGATGGAACAGATTTTACGATCCCAAACCCAGGCCTATTACAGCCCGCAAAATGCCGGGCATTTCGGCCTGTCGCTTGGCTCTTACGCGCATTTTACATCGCCCATTCGCCGCTATTCAGATTTGATTGTCCATCGATCTTTGGTGGAGGCGTTTCAGCTTGATCCCGATGCGCGGCACACCGCCCTGACGCCCGAAGATGCCGGGCGTATGGTGATCATCGGGGAAGCCATATCGCGCTGCGAACGCCGGGCGATGGAGGCAGAGCGGGAAACGGTGGATCGCTATGTCGCCGCCTTCCTTGCCATGCGCGTGGGCGACATATTGGAAACGCGGATTACCGGCGTCACCAATTTCGGCTTTTTCGCAACGGTGGAGGGGCTGGGCGGCGATGGCCTTGTCCCCGTGTCCACCTTGGGTGCGGAACATTTCACCTTTGATCCCGCGCACATGGCGCTGACCGGGGATGAAACGGGGGATCAATATCGCATTGGCCAGCATATTGAGCTGCGCCTTGTGGAGGCGAACCCCATTTCCGGCGCGCTGCGCTTTGAACTGCCCGAAGGGGCCAACCACCTGCCCATGCGCGGGGACAGGCGCGATCGCGGCCGCCGCACCCCAATGGGCAAGCGCGGCCGCCCCGGCAATATCCGCCATCAGGGCCGCCGCCGCTAATCATGCCGATCAATCTCCCCCGCCTCTTTGTCGGCACGCTCATCTATGATGAACCCTCCGCGGTTCTGGATGATATGCGGTTTGAACGCATCATGCGGGGCTTTTCCAGCCATTATGTGGTGCGGCCCGTTTCGCAGCGGCAATTTGTGTTTGAACGCGGCGAAGGCTTTGACCGTTTTGAACGGTGGGATGCCTTTGCCTATGTCGATGGAGGCACCGTCACCCGCCTGCGCGAACATCGGGAAATCGACATAGAGGGGCAGGGCAACATCGTCCTCCTGCCGCCCCCTTGGACGGCCCTGCGCTTTCACCTCAACATCCGTGTCGTCCTGATCTTCTGGGCCTTTGCCCTGATCATCGCCCGCAGCTTTCTGGGCGGGGATTGGCTGTTCTGGGGGATTGGCTTTCTGGCGCTCTATGGCGCGCATGTGGGGCTGATCCGGCGGAGTTTGCGGAAGAAGTTGGTGGTGTGGGTGGCGCGGGGGAGCATCGAATATTCCGCCGTGACCCAGCC
>RFSU01000208.1 GCA_009923795.1 Sphingomonadaceae bacterium | reverse complement strand
GTATCAACCAGAGCCTTGGGACGATCAACGCGAACGGTTCAACAAGCGGCGCTGTGGCTGGGGACGGAACAGCAGGCGGCAAGATTTCGCTGACCGGTCATGATGGCACCGCCTCTGGCGCCATCACGCTCAATGGTACACTCAACACGCTCAACAACACGACCACAGCGGTCACCATCCGCGGAACAAGCAACCTGACGCTTCCCGGCATCATCGTGCCGAATGGCACGCTGATCCTTGGGGATGACACAGCGACCGTTGGATTAATTACGGGCAATATTTCGCAAGCCAACGCAACAACGGTGAATGCAAAGGCACTCACGCTTGGATCTGCGACCAATGCCATTGGCGGGTCTGTTGTTCTGACCAATAGCGGGAATAAGTTTGAAAGCCTTGGCATATCCAAGGTTGGCGATGTCGGCGCGACTCAATATGATCTGGATATTGCCGATTCAACGGCCGGTCTTTCGATCACTGGCGCTATTGCGAGTGCGGGTGGTGTTCGGATCACGACAACCAAAACGGGCGGGGATGCCTCTGGCGTTCTGGCCATCGGCGGCAATTCCATCACTGCGCAGGGCGATGTTTATCTTGCTGGCGCAACCGTAAGCCAGTCTACGGCTAGCACGATTAATGCCGGAAGTGGGGTCATCGCGGTCAATGGCGGCGGTGGCGCGGATAGCAACAGCATCACGCTGAGCGGGACTGTCATCACGACCAGTTCCAATGCAGCGGCGATCCAGATCGTTTCGGCTGCCAACACGACGGTTAATGTCGTGACTGCCACCAGCGGTGGCGTCGTTCTCGGTACAGCCGCTTTGCCGCTTTCGGGCACCGTCTCTCAGACAACGACAACCGGGCTGATCAGCGCCGCAACATTGACCGGCTATGCCGGGGTTCTGACGGCGACCAATATTGCTATTGATAATTTGGGCACTCTGACAACCACGGGCGCGCTTTCGCTGAAAGACGTTGGCGGCACGGGGACTGCTGGTCTGGCCGTGACAGGGACGGTGACAGCTGGCGCTGCATCGACGATTGAAACGACAGGCGGCTCCTTGAGGATCGGCGCCCAGACGCTGAACATTGCCGGGTACAACCTTGTGCTTAAGGCGGTGGGTATCAGCCAGACGACAGGGTCTGCCATCTATTCTTCAACGGCCGATATCAATGCAGGCGCGTCGACAATCGACTTGGCGAGTGAAATCAATAACTTCACCGGGCAGGTCACGCTTACCAGTTCGGGGGCATCGGTCAGCATTGCGGATATCAACCAACTCAGCCTGAACTCACTGACCGGAAAGCTCGCCAATACGACTTCCATCAGGGCGGTTGCAGGCACCAATTTGGTGCTGACTCCGGAAGATCTGACCACCACGTCTGGCAGCATCTACTTCCAATCGAAAAATGGCGATTTGTCCACGCCGGGCAACCTGACCACAGGCTCTGGCAGTATCACTCTGATCGCCAATTTTGGCGCGCTGACGACGGGCGATACGCAGGTCAACAACACGCTCACGACGACGTCCGGCAATATTGTGATCACGGCTGATCGCGAGGTCAATCTTGCGAAAAGTGTCCTGTCAACATCGGGTAACATAACCGTATCTGGCCAGACCATCACCCACTCAACCGGGTCGTCCTTAGATATCCTCAAGCTCAAAACAGGGTCGACGGGGAATATCTCCGTGAGTGCGACGGAACCCGGTGGCCTGACCATGGGCCCATTCTATTATTATGAATCGGGCACTGGCTCGATTTCCATCGCGGCTGGCGGGACGATCCGCCTGTCCAACATCACAAGCGGCGGCTTGCTCGACATCAGCGGTGTCGGGCTGATCGAGCAATATAATGGCGCGGCGATCAGTTCATCGCAGATCAGCGTTGTCGCGCGCGATAATGCGACGGCTGGATCTGGCGCAATTACGCTTGCGAACCTCTTGAATGACGCAACCACCGTAAAGCTGGTGACGCGCAATTCCGCCAACACAGCGGCGGGCACTGGCGCTATTAGCTATTTCGATGCCAATTCCTTTAGCGTTGCGCAGATCCAATCTGCCGGCAGCGTCATGTTGACGTCAAAGGGCGTCATCTCGACAGCCGCATCAAGCGCCTTGGGGACTGGATCGGTGGAGGCCAATGCGCTCACCATCAAAACCCTCAATAACTCTGGCGCGGGCGTGCTGTTGACGGCGGCGGACAATAATGTCGCCACGCTCAACATATCGGTGCGCAATTTAGCCGATACGGCCATAGCGGGTTCGACCGCGAGTGAGGATACCAACACCGGGACAACGGGCACAATTCGTTACACCGACAGCAATGGCTTTGCCGTTTCGTCGATCAGCACCGGGGCATCTACCATATTGACAGCAGGCGGCTCCGTTACACAAACGGGTGCCATTCAGTCGGCCAAGCTGGGCCTGAGCGGAACAGGCAGTTTCACGCTCAATCTTGCGGACACCTTCTCAAACCCGCTGAACGTCGTCTCGGTTTTTGCGTCTGATGCGACTGGGTCGGTGACATTCACAACATTGTCTGCGTTGACAATCGGTACAGTAAACCCGGTTGGCATCATGTCGGGTGGAGCCGCAGTGACCATCGCTGCGCCGTCCATTGATTCCAGAAGCACAACTATTGATACACGCAGCAGCACGCCCGGCACGTCCGGCGGCGCTGTCACGCTGACGTCCACAGGCACGGGCGCGAATGGTGCATTGCTGGTCGGCACGATCAACTCATCGGGTAAGGGCGCCACTGCAAGCGACAGTAACGGCGGCAATGCTGGTGCCATCACGCTCACATCCGGCGGGTCGACCCTATCTGTTGCTGGGACGATAACGGCACGTGGCGGAGCCAAGACGGGCTCTGGCGTCTCTGGTGCGGATGGCACCGTAAAGCTGCTCGCCACATCTGGTGCCGTTTCGCAAGCCGCTGGCAGCACGGAGATCAGCGCTGGTCAGCTTATCGTTGATGCCGCCAATGCGTCGGCTCTGGAAGATCCCGATAACTTCGTGACGCGGATCATCGCGCGCATTACCGGCGAAGGCCAAGGCTTCACGTTCCGCAGCACCAATCCGTTCATTGTCGATGGCGGCGCGACCGCCGGCCTCACCTGGCGCGGCATCACCACGCAAGGCGGCGCAGTCACTTTGGGTTCTGCCGGTGCAGCCATCTCTGTGTCTGAGACAATCACCACGCGCGGCGGCAGCTTTACAGCGGGCGCTGCCTCTTCAGAAATTGGCAGCTTCACCTCCACGGGCGTTGCTGTCTCGACAGCCGGTGATATCACGATTGGCAGCACCACCGCTTATTCCAATGGTGGGGCAATCGTCGTTCGGGCGGCCGGCGCAATCGCAACGGGAACCTTGACCAGCAGTGGCGACACGGCAGCCGCCTCAGCAGCGGCGG
>RFSU01000207.1 GCA_009923795.1 Sphingomonadaceae bacterium | reverse complement strand
CCAATCTCCCATGCCTTTGTCGACTTGGTGCCAGAGGCCGGTCTAAAGCTCACGCCGCGTCATTACAGCTATCTTAAGATCTCTGAGGGTTGCAATCATCGTTGCAGCTTCTGCATCATCCCGTCGATCCGCGGGGATCTGGCGTCGCGCAGACCCGACGCCATTTTGCGCGAGGCTGAAAAGCTGATTGCCGCTGGCACAAAAGAATTGCTGGTCATCAGCCAAGATACATCGGCTTATGGCGTGGACATTCGGCACGAAGCAAAACCTTGGAAGGGCGGCGAGGTTCGCGCCCATATGACCGATCTAGCGCGTGAATTGGGTAAGCTTGGGGCGTGGGTACGCCTTCACTATGTCTACCCCTATCCACATGTGGATCAGGTCATTCCGCTCATGGCCGATGGCCTAGTGCTTCCCTATCTCGATATTCCCTTTCAACACGCAGCGCCTTCGGTTCTCAAATCGATGCGTCGCCCGGCCAATGAAGCAAAAGTGCTCGAGCGTATCCGCTCTTGGCGCACCATCGTGCCGGATATTGCGATCCGCTCGAGCTTTGTCGTTGGTTTTCCGGGCGAAACCGAGGCGGATTTCCAATATCTTCTCGATTGGCTTGAAGAAGCGCAGTTGGATCGTGTTGGTGCATTCCGTTTTGAACCCGTTGAAGGGGCCGCGGCCAATGATCTTCCGGGCGCTGTTCCCGAAGAGGTGAAGGAAGAACGTTACGCCCGCATCATGGAAAAGACGGCGGCCATCTCCGCCGCAAAGCTCGAAGCCAAAATTGGCCAAACGCTGGACGTGATCATTGACGATGTTGATGAAGATGGCGGCGCCAATGCGCGTTCGAAAGCGGACGCACCGGAGATTGATGGCCATGTCTTCCTGCGCGATGCCGGCCAATTATCGCCCGGGGACATTGTGCCCGTCTTGATTGAAGACGCCGATGAGCATGACTTATATGGCGTGCCTTTAGGACTAAGCGCACCCCAAGCTCGCTAACAAATCCGTGTCCCCATTGGGTGCGGCAGGAGATCAAAGATGAACCGTTTCAGCCATCTTATCCAGCCAGATCAAGGACAAGACGCGCGCGACATTCATCTCATCACAAAAGAAGATCTTGCCGCTTGGGTTGCCATATTGCCAGAACGGGCGCGCGTGGCTTTGCAGGCGTCCAGATTCACCGCCAGCCCGGGCGAGATCGCAATAGTTCCGGGCGATAAGCCTGACGAGTGGACAGTGGCATTCGGCATTGGCAAGCGCAGAACCGCTTGGGATTTGGCGTCAGCCGCCCAGAAATTGCCGGAAGGCACCTATCGCCTCACCAACGCAACGCCGGGCATCGGCGCGCTTGGCTGGATTCTAGCCCATTATCGCTTTGATCGCTTTCTCTCGGCGGCCGATGTCACGGGGGAGCGGATATTGCTCACGACCGAACCGGCCCTCATCTCGGAGCAAGCACGGCTGGCCGAGGCGACTGCGCTGGTGCGCGATATGGTCAATATGCCCGCCGCCAACCTTGGCCCGGCAGAATTGCAGGGCCATGTCGAAGCTCTTGGCAAAGAATTTGATGCTGCCGTCACCATCACCCGCGGAGATGATCTGGCAACAGGCTATCCCATGATCCAAGCCGTTGGTCAGGCGGCTGACAAAAGCCGCGCGCCGCGCCTGATTGAGTTGGAATGGGGGAACCCTGCTCATCCACGTCTTGCGATTATCGGCAAGGGCGTCGTTTTTGATACGGGTGGCCTCAATATCAAGACAGGCTCTTTCATGCGCCTTATGAAAAAGGACATGGGCGGTGCCGCCCACGCCATTGCGCTGGCGCGACTGGTGATGGAGGCCCGCCTTCCCGTTCGGCTTCATGTGCTTGTCCCGGCAGTTGAAAATGCCATTGCCGGCAATGCCCTGCGCCCCGGAGACATCTTGCGCAGCCGCAAGGGAATAAGCGTTGAAATTGACAATACGGATGCCGAAGGCCGTCTGATCCTAGGCGATGCCCTGACCAAGGCCGCAGAATCCAATCCTGAACTGATGATCGATTTTGCAACGCTGACCGGAGCCGCCCGCGTTGCCCTTGGGCCAGATTTGCCGGCCCTTTTTGTTAATGATGACACTCTTGCCACCGAGATTTCAGACGCCGCCTCTCAGGTCGAAGACCCAATTTGGCGCATGCCCCTGTGGGATGGTTATGACGACATGCTCAAGTCTGACATTGCAGATATGGTCAACTCGGCAGAGGGCGGCATGGCAGGTTGTATAACAGCAGCTCTCTTTCTGCGACGCTTCATTCCGGAAGGGACGCCCTGGATCCATTTTGATACCTTTGCTTGGCGTCTAAGCTCCAGCGCAGGTCGACCAAAAGGCGGAGAAGCCCTTGGTCTTCGCGCCAGTTTTGAACTTTTGAAGCGGCGCTATGTGCGGGCCTAATGCGACAATGCCCCTCCTCGCCATTGCCTAGCATGCCGTTCGTCGTCTATGGCGCGGCCCCATGACGAATAGCTCGCGCCCGAACTTTGCTTTGAATGGTCCGTCGATGACGCCCGACGCAACGATCCATGCTGCGCGTGGCGATCTTGCTGATCTGGCCTTGGCCGGGAAACTGTTTGTGCCGCATTATGCGCGCCCGATGGAATTTCATGCAGCAGCAGATGTGTCCAATGTCTTCAGCGACGCCGATGATCAAAGCGTCGTTATAGCGACATTGGCAAAGGGCGAAGCCTTCATGGTCGTAGATTTGTCCGGCGGCTGGGCCTGGGGCTTTGTCAAAGACAGCCATCTTGTCGGCTATGTTCCGGCAAACGCGCTGACCCCGGCCCCGTGACCAGCATCTTTATTGACGGCGGGCACGGCACCACCGGCCTCGAAATTGCTGAACGGCTTTCCGGGCGCTCAGAGCTCTCCCTCATCACGCTGGATCAGAGCGCGCGGCGCGATGTCGCTGCGCGGCGAGAGGCGCTAAACGATGCAGATATTGTCATCCTTTGCCTCCCCGATGATGCCGCGCGTGAATCTGTGGCCCTGATCACCAATGATAAAACTCGCGTGATTGACGCCTCAACGGCGCACCGCACCGACCCCAATTGGCTCTATGGCTTTCCAGAGCTTGTTGGGCGGGATCGAATTGCCGAGGCTCGCAGAGTGTCAAACCCCGGTTGCTATTCAACAGGTTTCAGCGCGCTCATCGCCCCGCTTGTGAAATCTGGCCTGCTGCCGGCGGATTGGCCTTATGTCTGCAATGCCGTGTCGGGATATTCTGGCGGCGGCAAAGACATGATCGCAGAATTTGAAAATGGTCCCGCCCCAACGGCTTGGCGCACCTATGCACTGGGCCTTGCGCACAAGCATGTACCCGAAATGCAGGCGCATTGCGGCCTTACCCACGCGCCCCTATTCGCGCCGTCCGTGGCGGCAACGCATCGCGGCA
>RFSU01000206.1 GCA_009923795.1 Sphingomonadaceae bacterium | reverse complement strand
TCATTCTCATAGAGAAAGCCCCAGCGCGCCGCGACCAGCAGCTCATCAGCGGAGCGCTCGACGTCGGGGTGTTTGTGCGGGGAGCCAGTGATGCCGCAGACCGCGAGGCGCGGGAACATGGTGGCAAGGTTGGCATCATCAAGCCCGCGTGCCTTGGCCCGGGCGGGGCTGAACTGGTGGAGCAAAACATCCGCGCCAGCAAGCCTGTCGCGTAGCGCTGCCATGCCCGCGTCGTTATCCAGATCGACTTCCAGGCTGCGCTTGCCCCGGTTCCAATTGGCAAACGGCGCTGTGCCCCGCGTTGGATCGCCGCCCGGACGCTCCACCTTCAATACATCCGCGCCCAATTCGCTGAGCAACAACCCGGCAACCTGAACCGCCATCCCCTCGCCAATTTCAACGATGCGCAGGTCACTCAGCATAAGCGGCTAGATCTTCCTGAAATTGGGCAGCACCCAGCCATCCTGTATCGGCATCCAGTCAACGCTCAGCTTCATGCCGATCGCAGCGTCCTCGGCGTCACAACCAGTAAGATTTGCGTTGAGCCGCGCACCGGGCGCACCATCCAGATCGACGACGATGGGGACATAGATATAGTCCTCGCCATTTTTCGGATTCTTGTTGCAGATGACATAGCTGAACACGGTGGCAGTGCCGGGAAGCGTTGGCCATTCCTTCTTCCGACTGCCGCATTCCGGGCAGACGGGCGTTGGCGGCATGCGGAATTTTCCGCAATCGCCGCATTGGCAAGCAGTCAGCTTGTGAGCCTTGGCCGCTTCCCAAAAGGGTTCGGTGTCGGGGTTTGTCGTGATCTTGATCTGGTCGCCGGGAAGCGCGCGGGCGGGGCCGTATGTCATATTAGGCACTCCGGAGAATGAGGCTGGAAACGGGAAGCGAAGCGGGGCCGCCGGAGACGAGCGCGAATTCGGCATCCTTCACCTGATTGATGGCGCTGCCACGCACCTGCTCCACGCCTTCGACAATATGCGTCATGCCGATGATGTACGCTTCATTTCATTGAGGTTGCCGCCATGTGTATTGACGGGAATGCCGCCATTCACCTTGCCGCCAGTCGCCGCATCGTAACGGATCTTGCCGGAAAGGACATAATCACTGCCCTCGCCCCTCTCGCAAAAGCCATAATCTTCCAGCTGCATCAGCACCATTGGCGAGAAATGATCGTAGATAAGGGCGACGTCCATATCCTTGGCGGTGAGCCCCGATTGCGCCCAGATGCGGTCGGCGGTGAACTTGTGGCCTGACGAGGCGAAATGCGGATCGGGCATGCCCATCCAGGCAAAGGCCCGGCCCCATTCGCGCTGCCCGCCATGGGCGCAGGCATGCACCACGGCTGGCTTGTGGCGGCAATCTTTCGCGCGGTCCATGGTCGTGGTGATGACGGCGACCGCGCCATCAGTTTCAAGGCAGAAATCGAGACGGCGCAGCGGGTCCGCCAGCATCGGGGAGCCCCAATATTCCTCATCCGAAAGCGGGTTCTGGCGCACCGCCTTAGGTCGGTTGTGTGTGTTGGCGCGGGTCGCCTGAACAATCTCCTTCAAGGCCTCAGGCTTTGTGCCATAGAGGTGCATATGTCGGCGCGTCAGCATCGACATCAGATGCCCGGGGCCGACAAGGCCCGACGGTTGCAGGAAGCTGTTTTCCGGATTGGGCGCAGAGGCTCCGAACACCACGCCCAGCCGGTGCTGCGGCAATTGCTGCAGCGCCATCAGCGTGACGGTGTAGGTGCAATCCTCGTTCATCAGGCCCGCTGTCGCCAGCCCGATCGCGCCCGGGCAGCCACCACCGCCGGAGGTAAGCGTTGCCGAATAGGTGATATGCGGCATGCCCAATGTTTCCATCAGGCTCGCCGTATCAAACTTGTCGAGATAGCCCGCGCCGGCCGTCGAATAATAGGCAAAGCCGTCAATCTGCTTGTGGCTGATCCCCGCATCTGCACAGGCATTCATGATCGCCTCGGCCGCCATATCGTTGATCGTGCGCGGCCAGCTTTTGCCGCGGACATAATAGTCCGTCGCGCCGATGCCGACGATGGCGGTCTTGTCCTGATGGGACCATGGCATGGGGTAGCTATCCTCTCGACTTATATAACCAAGTGCAATAAGCGCTTGGCCTCGCCGCTGTCCAGTGGTATTTGGATATGCTATAAGAGTCACCCGGAGAATGATGATGAAGCCCTTTGTGTTTAGTGCCGACAGCCATGTGATGGAGCCGCCGACCATCTTTCAGGATGGCCTGCCCGCGAGCCTCAAGGATCACGCAATCCATTCGCGCAAAGACGGCGATTTCCTGATCACCGGCACCAAGGACAAGATCATCTACCGCCTGCGTGTTGGCCAGCATCGGGAAAAAGCGCTGGGTGACAATGAACGCAAAGGCATCCGCGAAATCCCCGGGCGGCTGGAGGATATGGAGCTGGAAGGGATTGACAGCGAAATCTGCTTCCCCTCGCTCGGCCTGTGGCTCTATGCGCTCGACAATGCCGAAGCCGAAGCAGCGTCCGCGCGGCTGTACAATGATTGGAACGACAGCTTCCTTGGCGGCCATCCTAATCGCTTTGTTCGCTGCGGCATGCTGCCCGTGCTCGATTTCTCGAACACGCTGGCGGAGCTGGACTATCTGGCGAGCAAAGGCTTCACCGCCGCGATGCTACCGGCCGTCACGCCGCCCAATCTGCCCAAATATAATGACGAAAAATGGGATCCGGTTTTCGCGAAAGGCGGAGAGCTTGGCATCGTTTTCGTGATGCACACCGGAACGGGGCTGGAGTCAGTCGTCATCGAACGCGGACCCGGCGCTGGCATCATCAACTATTCCAACCAGATGATGGATGCCTGCACCAGCGTGATGTACCTTGTCGCGGGCGGCGTGCTTGATCGCAACCCCAAGGCCAAAGTCGCCTTCATCGAAAGCGGCGCAAGTTGGCTCGTCGCGCTCGCCGAACGCATGGATGAAGTCTGCGTCGCGCATGCCAATTTCGTCTTCCCCAAACTCAGCCGCATGCCAAGCGCAATCATCGACGATCAGGTTTGGGCGAGTTTCCAGCATGATCGCGGCTGCATCGCTTCCGCGCACCTTCCGGGCGGCAAGAACGTGATGTGGGGGTCAGACTATCCTCATGCCGAAGGCACCTTCCCGATCAGCCGCAAGCTAACCGAGGAACTGTTCGAAGGGCTTGATGTGAGCGAGGAAACCAAGCGCAACATTCTGGGCCTCAACGGCGCGCGACTGTTCCGGATTGAGCCGGTGGTTTCGACGGCTTAGGGCGGTTTGAGCCGGTAGTCGCGGGTTTCGACAACACTGCGGACGTTGCCGCCTCAATGGCGGGGCTTTCCTGCCTAGCTAAGTAGACTAGCGAGGCGCGGGCTTTCATTGGTCGCTCGATGAGCGGTGCAGGCGATGAGGTGAGCATGAAGGAGTTTGTTGGACGCACGGCTGTCGTGACCGGCGGCGCGAGGGGTTTTGGCAAGGCGTTTGGGCGCGCCCTCGTT
>RFSU01000205.1 GCA_009923795.1 Sphingomonadaceae bacterium | reverse complement strand
TTCTCAACCCGCGCGCCAACCAGCGCACGGATGAATGGGGTGGCAGTCTTGAAAACCGTGCCCGCTTTTTGATGGAAGCGGTCAAAGCTGTCCGCAGTGCCGTTGGCCCGGACTTCCCCGTATCGGTAAAGCTCAACTCTGCCGATTTTCAAAAAGGCGGCTTTGACTTTGGAGACAGCCTGACGGTTGCCCGTTGGCTGGAAGCTGCAGGCTTAGATCTGCTTGAGATTTCGGGCGGCTCCTATGAGCAGCCGCGCATGATGGATCTTGAGGGGATGGAATCGGTCGAGACGCAGAATGTCGCCCCCTCCACCGCCGCGCGCGAAGCCTATTTCGTCGATTTCGCAAAGGCCATGAAGGCCGAAATCAAAACCATGCCGCTCATGGTCACAGGCGGATTTCGCAGCCGAGCGGCGATGGAGCATGCGCTTTCAAACGGCGCCGCCGATTTGATCGGCATAGGGCGGCCGCTCTGTGGCGCGCCAGATGCCTGTCTTCAGCTTTTGGCCGGCGCTGAGGACATCCCCCGCTTTGAGCGTCAGCTTCACCTTTTGCCGGGCTGGCTGCGCTGGATGGAGACATTCAAGACGGTGCGCGCATTGGCCGGATTTGGCGTGCAATTCTGGTATTATGCGCAAATCTACGCGATTGGCCAGACGGGTAAGACGGACCTTGGCATGTCGGTGTTCGCGGCGATGCAGCAGGTCAACGCCATGAACAAAAAACTGCTGGCGGGCAGGACACGCTAACCAAATGTCCAAGGGCGCGGACAGCGCCCTTTGGACAGGTGGCCCCGGGTGATTTAGGGCGCTAAGCAACCATGATGAATATTCCTTTAGATCACCCCCCTATCGCCCCCCGCCGGATCGGCGTCTTGTTGATGAACCTTGGCACGCCGGACGCGCCCGAAACCGGCCCGGTTCGCCGCTATCTGAAGCAATTTCTGTCTGACCGGCGGGTGGTGGAGATTCCCCCGCTCATCTGGCAGCCGATTTTGCGCCTGTTCGTGCTGACCACCCGTCCGGCCAAATCAGCCCATGCCTACGCGCAAATCTGGACCGACCAAGGCTCCCCCCTTGCCGTTGTGACGCGGACGCAGGCCGAGACCATGCAGAATGTCTTGGGCGAAACGGTGATGGTGGATTGGGCGATGCGCTATGGCAGCCCGTCTATCGCAGATCGGTTGGACGCGATGAAGGCAGCCGGATGCGACCGCATTCTCATCGCCCCGCTCTATCCGCAATATAGCAGCGCGACGACCGCGACAGGATTTGATGAGGTTGCCCGCGTGCTGGGCCAGATGCGCTGGCAACCGGCCATCCGCACTCTGCCGGCCTATCATGACGATCCTGCCTATATCGACGCACTTAAGGCGTCGGTGGAACAGGGATTGAAAGATCTGTCCTTCACGCCGGACGCAATTCTGGCGAGCTTTCACTCCATGCCCGAGCGCACATTGATGAAGGGGGATCCCTATCATTGCCATTGCCAGAAAACGGCCCGGCTCTTGTCCGAAGCCTTAGGGCGTGAGGTGCTGGTTTCGTTCCAATCCAAGCTGGGCCGTGCCAAATGGCTGGAACCCGCAACCGATGCGATGCTGGAGTCCCTACCCGGCCGGAACATCAAGCATATTGCGGTTATTGCACCCGGCTTTTCCGCCGATAATCTTGAAACGCTCGAAGAAGTCGCCATCCGTGGCAAGGAGAGCTTTGTTGAGGCCGGCGGCGAAAACTTTGCGTATCTGCCCTGCCTGAACACAAGTGCGCCCGGCACAAAAATGCTAACCAGCTTACTCTTACGTGAGCTTGCGGGCTGGCTTCCGCCGCAATAGCCTTTGACCCGATCTTGGTCGGTGAAAGGATATGCGATGAAAAGAGTTGCGATCGTTACAGGCGGAACGCGCGGCATAGGTGCGGCCATCAGCCGAGAGTTGCACGCCATGGGCATGACCGTTGTCGCCAATTATGCCGGCAATGCGCAAAAGGCACAGGCGTTCGAAGCGGAAACAGGCATACGCGCCTATCAATGGGATGTGGGTGACTTTGCCGCCTGCCAAGACGGATGCGCCCGCGTGGAACAGGAGGTTGGCCCAGTGGATGTGCTGGTCAATAATGCCGGGATCACGCGCGATGGAACGCTGCTCAAAATGACCTATGAGATGTGGGACGAGGTGATGCGCGTCAATCTGGGCGGCTGCTTCAACATGGCCAAAGCCAGTTTTGCGGGCATGCGGGATCGGGGTTGGGGCCGCATCGTCAATATCGGCTCGATCAATGGGCAGGGCGGGCAATATGGGCAGGTCAATTATGCCGCCGCAAAATCTGGCATTCACGGCTTTACTAAGGCCTTGGCACAGGAAGGGGCAAAATTTGGCGTAACCGTTAATGCCCTTGCACCCGGCTATATTGATACGGATATGGTGGCCGCCGTGCCCGAGGATGTCTTGGCCAAAATTGTCGCCAAAGTCCCGGTCGGCCGCCTTGGCCATGCTGAAGAAATTGCCCGCGGCGTTGGCTTTTTATGCGCCGAAGATGCAGGCTTCATCACTGGATCGACGCTGTCGCTCAACGGTGGACAGCATATGTATTGAGGATGATGGATTGAACATAACCCAAGGCCCTATCAAACGGTCGGTGACGATTGCCGGGCATGAAACGTCGATCAGCCTTGAGCCGATATTCTGGGACGCCCTGCGCGATGCCGCGGCGGATGAAGGCATTCCGGTGAATGCCCTTGTCGCCCGGATTGATGCCGAGCGAATCGCATCTGCCGTTCCCGCCAATCTGGCGAGCACATTGCGCGTCTGGCTGTACGCTCGAAAGCTGTGAGGTCGGCGCGCCGCCCATTGGGCTGCCCGGCCGTCGGATAGGCGCTGATTTTTGCCCCCTGCCACATTCTACCGCGCGACAAGGCGACCGCGCCGTAGCGTCAAGCGGCTAAAACACGCCACTACACGCAAAAAGTCAATTGACAGCCCCGATGCAAGCCTATTTCTGGGGCAAGATTTTGAATGGAGAGAGACGCCATGAATTTCCAATTCTCAGAAGAAGCAGAAGCCCTGCGCGATCAGGCGCGGCGCTTTCTGGAAGAGCGATCCGGCCTTGAAAAAGCGCGGGCGATTATGGAGTCGGGTGGAAACCATGATGCCGCGCTTTGGGCAGAAATTGTCGGCCTTGGCTGGACGGCGCTGCGCATTCCGGAAGAGCATGGCGGGCTTGGCCTATCGATGCTGGAGCTGTGCGTGCTCGCCGAAGAAGTCGGCCGTGTTGTCTCTCCTGTGCCCTTCACCTCGTCTGTTCTGCTCGCAACCGAGGCCGTGATCGCGGCGGGAACCGATGCGCAAAAATCGGCTTGGCTGCCCAAATTGGCCGATGGATCGGCAATTGGCGCGGTGGCGTTGGCCGAAGGCACTGGGGCACCGGGTGTTTCGTCGCGCCTGCAGATTAAGGACGGCAAGGCCAATGGCGTGAAGCTGCCCGTGCAAGATGCACTGGCTGCAGACATCATCAT
>RFSU01000204.1 GCA_009923795.1 Sphingomonadaceae bacterium | reverse complement strand
ATGGCGAGCCGACCATCGATATGATGGGCGTCGATCCCCGCCGCTTTGGCGATTATGCGGGTCGCGGTTTCCTGATCGAGAAGAATGAGGAAGCCTATGCCAAGGTCTTCACCGTCCATTATCCTGATGAAGAACGCGAAGCTGGCCGCGCCTTGCGACGGACGCCCTGCTATGACCGGATGAAGGCGCTCGGCGCGGTCTTCGGCTCTGTCTTTGGGTGGGAGCGGCCAAATTGGTTCGCGCCTGAAGGCTATACGTTGAGCGACGCTGACCTTGATAAGCCCGATGTTCTGCTGAACGACAATCACCCCGTCGTGCCGGGTGAAGCGATCCGTGAAAAATGGTCATTCCGGCGGTCCAACTATTTCGAACATGTTGGCAATGAATGCCGCCATGTGCATGAAAAGCTTGGCATTCAGGACATGAGTGCCTTTGCCAAATGCGAAATTTCAGGCCCCGGTGCGGAAGCCTGGCTTGACCAGCTTTTGACCAACGCCGTGCCCAAAAAGGTCGGCCGCGTGACCTTGTCTTACTTGTTGACCAGCAAGGGCGGCGTGCGCAGCGAATTTACGGTCTATAAAATGGCACCGCAGCGTTATTATCTCGTCTCGGCCGGGGCCTATGAGCGCCACGACCATGACTATCTGAAAAAGGCGATGCCGCGCGACGGATCGGTCAGCTTTGAACGGTTGACGACATCTATGGGTGTGTTGGTGCTGGCTGGGCCGCGCGCGCGCGATGCTCTCAATAAAATCACCGATGCTGATCTGTCGAACGAAGCCTTTCCTTGGCTGACGGGCAAGAAGATCAGCCTAGGTCTGGCGCAGGTTGAAGCGCTTCGCGTGAACTTCATTGGCGAATTGGGCTGGGAAATTCACCACCCCATCGAAATGCAGAACTATATTTTCGACCTGTTGATGGAGGCCGGGGCAGAGTTTGAGATCAAGCCCTTTGGCATTCGCGCGATGACGGCGATGGCGATTGAAAAAAGCTATAAACTGATCCCACGGGAATTGTCGGTTGAGTATTCCGCCTATGAAAGCGGTTTGGATCGGTTTGTAAGCCTCAAGAAACCCGGCTTTTTCGGCAAGGATGCCTTGGTGGCCTGGCGCGAGAGCGGAGCCGCCAACACGTTGGTGACGATGGAAGTCCATGGCGTGACGGATGCCGACGCCCGTGGGTCGGAAGCCATTTACAAGGATGGGGAAATTGTCGGGCGCGTGACGTCGGGCGGTTATGGGTGGCGCGTCGGGAAGAGCTTGGCGCTGGCGATGATCCGGCCTGACCTTGCCGTCGAAAATGCTGAGTTTGAAATTGCCATTTTAGGCAAGCGGCATAAGGCAACGCTCATCCCCGATTCTCCTTATGATCCAGAAAACACGGCCCTTAGGAGCTAAAAGCTATGGCGCGCTTTGAACCTATTGCCCAATTGCTGAAGGCAGATCGCAAGGGGATGACCCTGCCGCGAGACCTTTATGTGAGTGAAGAGGCCTTCCGCTTTGACACGCAGGTGATGCTCAAATCCGTGTGGCTCTATGCCTGCACGGTAGCGCACATCAAAAACCCGGGCGATTATTTCCTGTTTGAAGTCGCGCACAATTCGATCATCATCATCCGCGGCCGCGACAATGAAGTCCGTGCCTTTTGGAACAGCTGCCGCCACCGTGGCGCGCGGATTTGCGAAGAGCAGCGGGGCCGTGCACCGCGCCTGACCTGCCCCTATCATCAGTGGACTTATGGCCTAGACGGCGCCTTGCTGGCCGCGCGCAGCATGGCGGAGGATTTTGATAAGAAGCAAAATGGTCTGGCACCTGTGGCACTTGAGAATGTGGGCGGCCTGATCTTCATCTGCATGGATGATAACCCCCCGCCCATTGATCGCGTCAAGGCCGATATTGTGGATCAGATTGCGGTTTATGATCTGGAGCGCTGCAAAGTCGCGGTGCAGGACAATTATATCGAAGACGCCAATTGGAAGTTGGTGATGGAGAATAACCGCGAATGCTATCATTGCGATGCGGGCCATCCGGAATTGATCAGCGTCTTGGGCACCTATGGCTTTGGCAAGGGCTTACCCGAAGATGGGGAGGCCGATGTTGTCGATGACAAGGCCTTTGACTCTAAGGTGGAGGCAAAGCGGCAGCAGTGGAAAGACATGGGCATTTTCCGCGAGCTGGTGGAGTTTCCCGATGGCTGGTGGCACCGCATCGCGCGTCTGCCGCTCGCCAATGGGGCCGTCACCCAATCCATTGATGGCAAGTTGGCGTGCAAGAAACTGATCGGCCCCTTCACCGAACCAGAAACATCGAGCCTATCGGTGTGGACACAGCCCAATAGCTGGCATCATTTCTGCTGCGACCATGTGGTGACATTCTCGCTGACACCCGTGGCTGCGGGCAAGACCCTGCTGCGCACAAGCTGGTTGGTACATGAAGATGCAGTGGAGGGCGCGGACTATGATCCCGACCATATTGCCGCCTTGTGGCGGGCGACCAATACGCAGGATGGTTATTTCTCGACGATCAATCATCTGGGGATTTCAACCGATGGTTATCGCCCCGGCCATTATGCGGTTGAGGAAAAGCTGGTTGAGGATTTTAAGGATTTTTATGTTGACCGTGCCAAGGCCGCATTGGCCGAGGACCGCTCATGACCGGCTTGCCTCAATCTGGATCGGTGAAAATTGATGCAGCGGGCATTCCGGCTGGTGGCGACACACGCTCCCTTATCGATGACCCGCGCGGCTATCGGACGATATTGCTGAAGATTGAACCGAGCCTCCTCGGTGAATTGCACGCGCACACAGAAATTGAACAAATTTACATCCTTGAGGGCGACTTCTTCGATGATGATGAAAGCTATGGCCCTGGCGACTTTGTTCTGCGGATGCCCGGGGCGATGCACCGCGCTGGAAGCCGGAACGGATGCACGATGTTGATCACCTACACGCCTTTTGTTGAGGTAAACCCATGACCCGATTTAGTGCGCTCAGCCTTTTCTCCAAGGCATTTGGCGGCCACCAAAGCTGGCCAGAGCAATGGCCGGACGCCGCGCCCAAGCCGGCTTATGACGCAATTATTGTCGGCGGTGGCGGCCATGGGCTGGGCGCTGCTTATTATCTCGCCAAGAAATATGGGATCACCAATGTTGCCGTCCTTGAAAAAGGCTGGATTGGCGGGGGCAATACGGGGCGTAATACAACGATCATCCGCTCCAACTATCTCTATGATGAGAGCGCGCATCTTTATGATCATGCGGTCAAGCTGTGGGACGGGCTAAGCCAAGAGCTGAACTACAACACCATGTATTCCAAGCGCGGCGTGATGATGCTGGCGCATAATGTGCATGATGTTCAAAGCTTTAAGCGGCATATCCATGCAAACCGCCTGAACGGCGTGGATAATGAATGGCTGACACCGGAAGAAGCCAAGGCCTATTGCCCGCCGCTCAATATCTCACCCGATGCACGGCACCCGGTCCTGGGCGCGGCAGCTGCGCGGGCATAGCCCCA